>JALREU010000033.1 GCA_023256705.1 Rickettsiales bacterium | reverse complement strand
TGGGCAATTCAGTCCCTGTTTATCTATCCCATGAGATAGCAAAACAAATTCTAAAATATATCAAATGAAAACCACAATTTTACACGCTATAAAAAATATAATTGATAACGATTTATATAGCCTTGAGCGTTATAAAAGCTTAAATTATAAAAGTTAGAATTAACAACAGTGGCGAAGCTTTAGAAAATCTAATAAAAGATGCTTTATGTGGCGAATGAAAAGGAAAGAATAGAATTACAAAGTGAATATTTTTCTTTTAAAAAAGATAAGCTATATAGAAATAGCAATATGATAACCATCGCTTGCAAAAATTGTGAAGAAGATTCGTAAGAAAAAGACATTTGTTATGTTGTTGGCTTGGTTGATAAGAATCAATCAATAAGAAGCTTATGTTTTATATATGGAGATTGTTATTGTGCAATTCTGATTGAATATACATTTAGAATTTAATTTATTTATTTTTCACACTAGAAACTACTTCTAGTTGGGTTATTAAGAATTATATAATAACCTATGATTTAAAAATGAATTTGACTTTAAAGTTTAATTTTTAAATAATTGTAATTCTTAATTTATGCCTCCGTGGTGGAATTGGTAGACGCGATAGACTCAAAATCTATTGCCCTTTGCGGGTGTGTCAGTTCAAGTCTGACCGGAGGTACCACATTAAAGTTTTTCTAGCAATTTAAAAAAAATTCAATGGATTTTGTTGTTTTAGCTATTTATTTCAAAGCCATTTTGCTTGGCATTGTTGAGGGTCTTACCGAATTTATTCCCGTCTCTTCAACCGCTCATTTAATTTTGTTTTCTCAATTAATTGATTTTAATGTTATCAAAAATAATGTTTTTGAAATTGCTATTCAAATTGGTGGAATTTTGGCAATTTTTTTGATATATTTTCAAAAGATTTCCAATTTAGTTTTAAAAGTTAATGAAAAACAAAATCAAATTTTTTTGCAAAATATTTTTATCGCCTTTTTGCCCGCCATTATAATTGGCTTTATTGCTCACGACTTTATCAAGCTATATTTATTTTCTAATTTTGTTATAGCAATTTCATTAATAATTGGTGGAATTTTGATTATTATAATTGAAAATTTTCATGACAAATTTCATATAAATAAAATTGAAAATATGCAAAAAAAACATGCATTACTAATAGGAGTATGTCAATGTTTAGCCATGATTCCGGGAGTTTCAAGATCTGGTGCCACCATTATGAGTGGCATTTTATTTGGAGTAAATCGAAAAATTGCCACCGAATTTTCCTTTTTTTTAGCGCTTCCAACCATTGGTTCAGCCTGTGCATATGATTTATTGAAAAATTATCAACAAATAAATTTCAATGATTTTGAAATTATTTTAATTGGGATAATTTCATCTTTTATTGCTTCGATTTTAGTGATAAAATGGTTACTAAAATATATATCAAGCCATAGTTTTGTTGGCTTTGGCTATTATCGAATTTTACTTGGTTTAACAATTTTATTTTTGGCAATATAATTATGGATGTTTCAAAAAAAACCGCATCGAATAATCAAAATTTCGCCATTCGTTTTGGTCTTGGTGCCATAAAATCCGTTGGCTTCCAAATGATGCAAGATGCCACCAATGAGCGCATAAAAAACGGAAAATTTAAAGATATTTATGATTATGCCAAGCGCCTTGAAGCCAAATCAATTAACAAAAAATCGATTGAAGCCTTATCAAAATCTGGTGCCTTTGATTCCATCACTAACAACCGAAGACAAATTGCGGAATCTTTCGATATTTTATCGAATTTTGCCAATCAAAGCAAAGAGGAAGCAAATTCAAATCAAATGAGTTTATTTGGTTTAATTGAGGAAAAAGAGCATTTACCCGCCCTAAAAAATGTTAGTGATTGGAATTATAAACAAAAATTAAATTTCGAGTTCGAAGCTTTCGGCTTCTTTTTAAACGAACATCCACTTGATAAAAAAATCTCTGAATTAAAAAAACGCGGAGTTGTTTTTTCATCAAAAATCGAAGATGATTCTTTAGAAGATTCAACCATTGTTAAAATGGCAGGCGTTGTGGCTTCAAGCAAGCATCGTTCAGGTAGTAAAGGTCGTTTTGCATACATAAATTTATCCGACCCATTTGGAATTTTTGAAGCAACAATTTTTGATGAAAATTTAATCACCGCTAATCGTGATTTGCTTGAAGATGGCTGTGAAATTGTGGTTGAATGTTTAATCAAAAAAGATGATGGTGGCAACAGAATTATGATTAAAGGCGTCCATCCAATTGATGATTTTATTAAAAATACCAAAGAAAACGACAAGGAGTTTGAGGATATTAAAAAATTAGCGCCACCAAAAAATTATAATAAGAATTTTAATAAAAATTCCCACGATAATAATTCCAAATTTGAAGCTAACAAAAATTCTTCCCAACCAGCCAAAGTTAACCAAAATCAAGCCTTACCTACAATAAATGATAATCCTAAAATATTTAAACATTTAGCCAAAATTGAAATCAAAATTTTAGATGAAAAGGCTATTTTGCCCCTTAAAACTGTTTTGATGCAAAAAATTTCCAACCTGCCAAATGCTTCACAAATTTTTTTAAATGTTGAGGAAAATGGAAAATTAATCAGAATTGAATTAGCCAACAAATATCTTCTTGAAGAAATCGATTTATTTCGTTTAAAAAATCTTAACCGCTCTTTACAAATAATAAACTAAATAATATTTTTTTATTATTTATTGATTATTATAGAATTTTTTTATTATAATATTATAAGTATTAAATATTTAATTTTATGATACATTTTGATTCTTCGAGACTTAGCCCAAAAGACGCCAAACTTTATTTCTCCAACACTCTAAGTCAAAGAGATGGAAAATTTTATATGACCTTTCCTAAGTTTGATTTAGAAAATTCTGGCAAGGATTTTCTTCCGCCAATCGTTGAATTGCCAGTAAATCCAGCTAATATTATAAAATTAAATCAATTAAATTCCCTAATCAATCCCAAGGATGAGGAAAATTATAGAATTGTATTTGCCATAGAAGATGATTAAAGATCAGTTAATGGAAATTTTTATTCTTTTTATGCGGTTAAAATTCCAATAGAAAAAATTAAGCAATCAGCTAAACTTGAAGATCTTGATGATCATAGGGAATTTATAAAGAAAGTCGAATTTCAATCAATCCATGGCAGTCAAAGAATTGAAAGGCCAATTTATGGCTCTGCCCCACCAAGCTTTTTTTGTCAATCAACTTCAACTCCACCTGCCCCACCTTATATTTCCCAGCTTAATAATCCCCAATTCCAAAGCTCCCTAAGATATAACACCTTTTGTAATTTACTTGATGGGATGTCGCCTCCAAATCCTGTAATGGCGCCATCAAAAATAGATAATGCTTTACAATTAAATAGAGATTTTATTCGCTATAATTGTTAAATAATAACTTGTTAAAATAATATAAAAAAAAATTATCATCGCAAAAAAAATTCTTTTTTGCCAACTTATAATCATCGATTATTTTTTTACAATTATATTGTTCATCAAAACTATTGCCGTAAATAATATTAAAGCTATTTTTTTGATAATTTAGACCATTTTTAATTGCCAAAATTATTGCGCTAAATGCCAAATAAATATCGGCATTTGAAGAAGCCAAACGGAATTCCAGCCTTTTACTTAAATTATCATCAAAACTATTGGCCAGCCTTATGGCACAAGTTCGATTGTCAAAACCCAATGACAAATTTATTGGTGCAATATATTTTCCATTTTTAAATAAGTCTAAATTCAATTGCTGATTATATCGCAAAAAATCCTTTTCATCATTATTCAATAAATAAAGCATCTGCTCGCTTAGATCAAGGAGCGAATTACAAATGTTAAACATCAAATCCGAATTTTTATTAAATAAATTTACTCCATTTTTTTGATGTATTGAGATATTAAATTGCAAAGCACTAGGGCAATCATCGGCAAATGGTTTTCCTAAAAAAATTGCCTGTAAATTTAGATTTTTTGCCAAATTTAATATGTAATTTTTAACTAAAATAATTTGCGATGCCAAGCCAGCAATATCAGTGCTATGATTAAATACTAACTCAAATTGTGAATCGCCCTGCTCTTTTTTAATTTGAAAATTTTGCAGAAATTTATCATTTAAGAGATTTTCTAATTGATTTGATGATAAATTTGGAAGATAAAATTCTAGCTCACAGCCAATTTTAAGGATTAGTTCCTTAAAATTCGCTTGAAATCTAGAGTTTAAAAGATGAAGAGAGTTTTTGAAAATAAGAAAATTATTTTCAAAAATATTAATTGTCATTTAAATTTTTGTTAACCCACTCAATCAAGGTTGGTTTTGGTAATGCTCCAACTTTAGAATCAACCAATTTACCATTTTTAAAAATCATTAATGATGGTATGCCACGAACAGCATATTTAGAAGGAGTTTCAGGATGTTCATCGACATTACATTTAAAAACTTCAAGCTTACCCTTATATTGATTAGAAATATCATCGATGACAGGTCCAAGCATTTTGCATGGTCCGCACCAAGGCGCCCAAAAATCAACCAAAACTGGTAAGGAGGATTTTAAAACATCATTTTCGAATGATGAGTCTGAAGTTTCTTTTGTCATAAATTATAATTTGTTAAGTTTTTTAAGCGATATTAAAAAAATCTGCTTAAAATAAATTTTAATTGATAAATACTAAAATAAAATATTTTTTTACAAATTTTTAACGGTAAAATTTAAATTAAAAGTTTTTTGAGATTTCATTAAATTACTTGGATTATTTTCAATCAAGGAAAATCCAAAAACTGAGCAACAGCCTTCACGGCTGACTTCAAAGCCCCTTTGAATATTTCTTTTTTCGACAAAATCACGAATTAAAAATAATTTTAACTTAATTTTTTTCGGCAATTCCATGGTGGAACTTAAATTTGCTTGCTCTTTTTTTTGGGCAAAGAATTTATTTTTACGGATTAACAAATAATCGCCATTTAAAGTAAATTTTTTGTAGATTAAAGATGAGCTTATTTGATTGACATTATTGCTATAATTTTGCTGATCCAATTGAAAAGCATAAGAAATATTGAAGTATTTTTTTCCTCTAAAACTGCCAATACCAACGATGTTTGAGCGATTATTATCGGCAAATCCACGAATTTTTACATCTTGATGCTTTTCGCTTAGAATAATTGCCTGTCCAGCCGTAAAATCAAATTCACCAATATCAGAAAAAAACGCCGATTTTAAACCATAACCCACCCTTTTACCCGCTTCATTTCGGTCAAATCCTGAAATACGATCATTAGCAAATAAATTACTAAAACTTAATTCAGAATTAACAGAATCTTGCAAAGGAATTAAATTATTGCGAGTTTTAAAATCACTCATTACAAAATTTGCAATTGGTTCCAAAGTAAGAGTGTTTTTACTTGATTTATTTCGAAGGGGAAGCCTCCAATTTAAAGCAAATTGCTTATTTAAATTTGATTGGGTGTTTTTATAATTATTTTGTTGGGTTATAATGCTATGTCCATCAATTTTATAAATATCGCTTTGAATTTGATAAGATAAATTTATTAAATTACCTTTTACATTAAATGGAATTTGGAATTCTGGAACCAAAGATAATCTTTTATATTGCAATCCGTCTGCCCGTTTTAAATTTGCAAAATTACTGGCCAATGAAAATTTTTCTTTAAAGAAAAGTGGCTTAGATTCATGATAAGTAGTGATAATTGGCGAAATTAATGGTGATTGTTTTTCAAATTTTTCATTTTCCAATTCTTGAAATCTTAAAAATTTAACACCTACATAATCACGATTTTTAATGTAGTCAAAATTTAATTTAGAGGTGCTGTAAGCAAGATAATCAAAGCCATAATCACGGAGATAATTTCTATCGGCAAGAGTATTTATATTAAAATCAAGACCAAAATCTTTAGTAAAATCAAACTTTCCAATTCCATCAATATGCCAACGGATTGATTTATTTGAGCGCTTTACCACGGTTTTATCGGCAAAATTATCGACTTGGTTATTGGCTATGTCAAAATTAAAATTATATTTTCCATATTTGGTGTAATGACGAATATTATTGTTCAAAATTAATTGTGAACTACCAAAATAATAATTTGGAGTGGTAGTTAAATCGATATTTTTATTGATGGCAAAGAAATATGGTATTTTTAGACCAAATCCAAAATTAGAATTTCTGGTATATGATGGCTGAAGAAAGCCTGATTGACGCTCTTTACTCGGTAAAGGAAATTTAAAATAAGGCAAATATAGAATTGGGAATTTGTAAAATTTTATGATTGAATTATAGCTTGAAAAATTATTATTTTCCTTATCAATTTTTGCAGTTGAAGAGCTGATTGTAAGCATGTCCCAAAGCTTTCCTGCTTGGTAATTATCATTGACAATTTCTTGATTCGGGCAAAGCGAAAATATAGATTTTTCTAAAACTATTTTATTGCCAATTTTTCTTTCAATTTTTTTGGAAAATAAATATGAGCCATCAATAAAAAACATTCTGGCGTCAGAAAAACTGCCTTGCGAAAAATCATCTTTTATTGCAATTGAAGGTGCTAATATATTACCAATTTCCAGATTTTTAATTCGAACATCTCCTTGAGCAAAAATATATTTAGAATTTTTATTGTAAGTAGCGCTATTGGCATAAAGAACCGCGGAATCTTTGGTGATTTCAACATTGCCAGTGGCCTTTATTTCGGCATTGATTTGGTCACCAGTGACAATATCAGCCTTAAGAACGGCGGGTAAATTTTGGTTGGAAATTTTTACTTTACTAATTAGCGCAAAAGATTTGGAACTAAAGCCTAAGAATAACAGCAAAAATAATGAAAAAAAATTCATTAGATTAAAGATGGTTTTTTATTTTTGTTGTTTCTAATCCAAATTACAATCAACATTCTGGTCAATAAAATTGCCGTGAACATTGAAGAAGTAATTCCGATGGATAAAGTTACAGCAAAGCCCTTAACCGAGCCATTTCCAAAAACATATAGAAAAAAAGCCACGATTAAAGTGGTGATGTTTGAATCAATGATGGTTCTATATGCTTGGCTAAATCCTTTTTCAATAGAAGCTAAAATTGATTTTGATGAATTTAATTCTTCCTTAATTCGTTCAAAAATTAATACATTGGCATCAACCGCCATACCCATTGTAAGAACAATACCAGCAATACCAGGCAAAGTAAGAGTTGCCGATAATAAAGATAGGATTGAAATGATGATGGCGATATTAACGACTAAAGCGATATTGGCAATAAAACCAAAATATCCATAGAAAATTATCATAAAAATTGATACCATTATCAATCCAACGAAAGAAGCAATTTGCCCGCTTTTAATTGAATCAGATCCAAGAGAAGGTCCAACCGAACGCTCTTCGACGATTAAAAGCGGGGTTGGTAAGGCTCCAGAACGCAATAATAAAGCCACTTCGCTAGCTTCTTTAACATCGAAACTTCCAGAAATAACCCCATTTCCTTGATTAATTACCGTATTAATTACAGGAGCTGTAACGACTTTTCCATCAAGAATTATGGCAAAGATTTTTCCAACATTTTCTTGAGTTATTTCAGCAAATTTTCTGGTGCCTGCGCTATTGAAGCGAAAGGCTACTGCAGGCTTACCCTCGTGATAAGTTGCTGAGGCGTCAATTAATAAATCTCCGCTTAACATTGCTTGTTTTTTTAATGAAAACATATTGCCACGATTATCAAAAGCCTGAAGCACCTCGTCAAAAGATTCTGTGCCACTTGAAGCAAGATGGAAGGTCATTTTAGCGGTTTTGCCAAGAATATTTTTTAATTCATCAGAGTTTTTTACACCAGGAACCTGAAGTAATATTCGATTTTCACCTTGAGCCACAATTGTCGGCTCTTTAGTGCCATTTTCATCGATTCTTCGACGAATTATTTCAATTGATTGCGAAAGTAAATTTTTCTTGAGATTTTCAATTTCAAAGTTGGTAAAGCTTACAGAAAAACCATTGCCATCTTGCGAGATATTTAAATTTCTAGAAACTTTCTTTAAAAGCTCTTTGGCAATTTTTTGCTCAGACTCATCTTGAACATTAAAGATAATTTTGTCGCCATTAACCTCGATTAATGTTCGTAAATTTTCATCGGTAAAAGTTTTTTTAATTTCTTCCTTCAAAAAAATATTTTGCTCTTGAAGATAAGCATTAAAATCAACCTCAATTAACAATTGCGATCCGCCTTGCAAATCTAAACCCAAATTGACTTTATTGCTTGGAAAAAAATTTTTCATAAAATCGCTTTTTTCGATTTTACTATTATATAAAAACGATGGCATGGCAAAGTAAATCGCCAGCAAACAAAGCAATGAAATCAAAGTAATTTTGAGTTTAGAAAAATACAACATAGAGTAAATTTAGTGTTTTTTAGAATTTTTTTTAGCAGATTTAACTTGATTAACTTCGTTTTTTTCTGCTTTTTCAACTTCAGAAATTGATGCTCTTAGAATTGTGATAATAACATCTTTAGCAATTTCTAATTCAATTTGATTTTCTTTTTCATGAATTTGGCGAACAATACCAATAATTCCTGAAGAGGTAATGACCTTATTGCCCAATTTAAGATTTTTAATCATTAAATCATGCTCTTTCATTTTCTTGGTTTGAGGACGAATAATTAGGAAATAAAAAATTACAAAAATTAAAATTAAAGGGACAAAACTAGCAAATGAAAAATTATTTGCAGTTTGTGGAGTGCTATTTTCAGTGGCTTGAGCCAATGATTCAGAGATAAGAAAATTAGTCATTTTTATTAAATTTAAGTTTGAAATTAATCGCTTTCTTGCAACATTTTTTTAATTTTATCGATATTATCTTGATTAACAACATTTTCTTCAAGTTTTTTTTGCATTAATTCTTCCTTAGAAGGAACCTCGGAATAATTTGGCGGAATAATCAGTGGATTTTTATCGACTTTGCTACATGAAGCCAAAAGAGTAATCAGAAAAATTATTTTAATTTTTGACATTTTTTTCTATAAATAAATTCATCAAATAGGATAATACAAACTCCAATAAAAATTACCGAATCAGCTAAATTAAAAGCTGGCCAGTGAATATTATTAAAATGAAAATCAAGAAAATCGGTAACTCCGCCATTTTGCAAACGATCTATTACATTTCCAAAAGCACCGCCAATAATTAATGCTAAAGCCAAAGTCATGTGTTTTGATTTTACTCGATACATCCAAAAAACAAGTGCTATTGCAATAGAAGATTGCAAAATGGCAAATGTTTCTCTGGCGTAATTAATTTTATTGAACATCCCAAAAGATATGCCATTATTATTAACATAAACCAATGAAAAAAATGAAGTAATTGGTTTGACAGGATAAAGTGTATGTGTAAAATAATTGGTATTATAAAGATAGAAAAAAACAAAATTTTTTGTGAATAAATCTAAATAAATAACTAAAAAAACCATCAAAATTCCTATAATAAATCTTTGATTAATTTGGTTTTTTTTCATATATTTTAAAAAAATTGCAATTATATTTTTTAATTATTTTCTCAATTAATTTAAATTATACAAGTTAAATTTCTATATTAAATTTATGAATATTATTTTCATGGGAACCTCCGAATTTGGCTTGCCAACCTTGATGGAATTGGTGAAAAATCCAAATTATAATTTGTTAGCCATATATACTAAAGAACCTTCAATTAGTGGGCGGGGTCAAAAATTAAATTATTCGCCAATTCATCAATTTGCCAATGAAAAAAATCTAAAAATTTTTACCCCAAAAACTTTAAAAACTCCTGAAACTCAAGAAGAATTTAGGTCATTTAATGCCGATTTGGCGGTGGTGGTTTCTTACGGTTTAATTTTGCCAAAAGCAATTTTAAATGCTACCAAATATGGCTGCTTCAATATTCATCCCTCAAAATTACCACTTTATCGTGGAAGCGCTCCATTACAAAGATCAATAATGAATCTTGAAAATGAAAGTGCGGTTTGCATTATTAAAATGGATGAAGGAATTGATAGCGGCGATATTGTTTTGAGTGAAGATTTTAATATTTCCCCACAAGAAAATTTTAGCTTAATTCAAGATAAGACCGCAAAAATTGGTGCAAAATTAATGGTCAATGCCATTGAAGCCATCAAACAAAATTCGCTAAAATTTTCTTCGCAAAATCATCATTTAGCTACTTACGCCAAAAAAATCGCTAAAGAAGAGGCAAAAATTAATTGGAATTTAACTTGCCAAGAAATTTCTGGATTAATTCGAGGCTTAAGCGGAAATCTTGGAGCTTTTTTTATTTATAAAAATGAAAATTTTAAAATTTTAGAATGCGATTATAAAATTGAAAATTCTAATGAACAAAATGGCAAAATAATTAATAATTTATTTCATATAAAATGTAATAACGGCATTATTATTCCAAAAATTTTACAAAAACCCGGAAAAAATCCTCTCCCAATAAAGGATTTTTTGAATGGCTTAAAACCAGAAATTGACCTAATTTTACATTAGATTTTTAATTTACATTCTTGCCGAATTTTCTACGATGCCAGTTGGAGCATTTCTATAGATAGCAGAATTTGGATTATCAATGACCTCAACGCTTGGATTAATAACAATTCCAACAGGATAATTATCGTGATTTTCGTTTTGATTTGAACGAAGCATTAACGAGCAACCCATATAAAATAAGCTAATTGTCATCAATGAATATGGAATTAATCTATCATCCTTATTTTCTAAATGCTTGGCTACTCCGACAATATTTAAAATAACCCTAGATAAGAAAGTAGCTAATGCTAATTTTTTAATATTTTGAGGATTAATTTAATTAAACCAAAACTAAAACTCGAATAAATTTAATGGTTTTACTGGGTTATAATTACGCTCTGGCTTGGTTTCGGCGACATTTTTCTTTTTTCTGCGACGCCTTCTATCTCTTTTAACTTTGCGAACTTTTGAAGAGTCAATGAATAATCTGCTTTTAATGTAGCTATCAATTACTTCATCAAATTCTGTAAGCTGTTCCTTAAAAAAATGATCAGCTCCCGTGATCATTTGGTAAGAAATTTCTGCACTATCACGCGCTGATAGCCTTTCAGCTAATTTGGCAGAGTCTTGCTCTTTGGTGACTTCATCATTTTCGCCTTGAACTATCAAGCCCGATGACGAACATGGCACGATAAAATTGAAATCATATTTTGAAGCTGGAGGTGCAACTAGAATATAATTTTCAAGCTCAGGTCTTCTCATAACTGCCTGTAAAGCAATCCAAGCACCGAATGAAAATCCGGCAATCCAGAATTCTGTTGCTTCCATATTTTGATCATGAAGCCAATTTAGAACTGAAGTAACATCCATCAACTCGCCAATGCCATTATCAAATTTGCCTTGAGTTTTGCCAACTCCACGAAAATTTACACGCAAAACCGAAAAGCCATTATTTACAAAAGCCTTGTAAAGATTATAGGTAATTTTATTGTTCATAGTTCCGCCATAAAGCGGATGAGGATGCAATACTAAAGCAACTGGGGCTTTAGGGTTTTCATTTTGATGATATTTTCCTTCGATTCTACCGACATTGCCAGTAATAATAACTTCAGACATATTTGCTTTAAATTAAGCCGATTGATCGAGCTGATCCCACTGAATTGGCTTGTTATCAGCGCCTAATACTAATTGCGAAGTTCCAGCATATTTTGCGGCCATATATTTTCCGTGTCCAACTCTTACACCAAAATAATAAGTTGGCTCAACATCTTTGCCATTAAACTTTCTTTTTTCAACATTTTTTGCCCTGTTTTTAGGGTTATTCTTAGTGCCCATATGATTTTAAAATTTTGAAATTTGTTAAATAGTTTTGATAATAATATCTATATTTTAGATTTATTTTATAAATTCTAAAAAAAAAATTGTAAGAATCAAGTTTTAATTTAAAAGTTTTAAAAAAGTTATTTGAATTCAAAGAAATTATTTTCTAAAATTTTGAAAAAAAAATTCAAATTAAAATTATATGCCAAAATTTAATCGTTTAAAAGATTGCGTCGTTACCAATAAAAATGTTATAGTTCGCGTCGATATTAATGTGCCAATAGTTAATAATGTTATCGAGGATGACACTAGAATCAAAGCCATCATCCCTACCCTAAAATATTTGGCTGAAAATCAGGCAAAAGTTATTGTAATTGCCCATTTTGGTCGACCTGAAATCAAGCCAGACGGATCTTTTGACCAAGCTTCTTCGCTTTCTCAATTAATGCCTAGATTAAAAGAATTATTATCGCCAATTAAAATTTCTTTTGTCGATGATTGCTTCAAAGAATCAACTAGACAAGCCGTTAACAACGCCAATTATGGCGAAATTATTTTACTTGAAAATCTTCGTTATTACAAACAAGAAACCAAGAATGAACCAGAATTTTCAAGATTCTTGGCATCTTTGGGCAATTTATATGTCAATGACGCCTTTTCTTGTTCGCACCGCGCCCATGCTTCTATCACTGGCATTCCTGCCTTATTAAAATCATGCGCTGGTTTTCAAATGGAAGTTGAGCTTGATAATCTTACTAACTTATTAGAGAATCCGCAGAAACCAATAATAGCAATGGTTGGTGGCGCTAAAGTATCGACCAAAATTGATTTATTGAACGCCCTTTCAACTAAGGTCAAAGCAATTGTAGTTGGTGGCGGAATGGCTAATACTTTTTTATA
>JALREU010000339.1 GCA_023256705.1 Rickettsiales bacterium | reverse complement strand
AAGAACAAACGCCCAACCAACCGAAATACATATCGTATCCTTAATTGAACAATACAAAGATAGGAATAAATTTTAAATAACCAAAATTTTTTTACTTTTTTTTTATCAAAGTTATTAACAACAAAAATTAAAATTGTTAATAACTTTTTTAATAAAAAAATTTGCTTTTTAAAAAAATAAAACCCAGGTCGGAGTCTACTCTTCTGTTCTCACAGCACGTACCTTAATTGTACATAACAAAGATAGAAAATGTAATTCATATATGCAAGAAAAAAATAAAAATAATTTTAAAAATATTTTGATAATTTGATATTTTTATTTTTAATTGTTCAAATGTAACATTTGAACTATTAATATAATTATATATTTTAATTGAAAGAGGTTCTAATTTTATTTTTTCACCCAATGAATTTTCTAAATATGTTATAATTACATTTAGATATTTAGTTTCAATTATGTCATGACTTATTCTATTTCTTAAATCAATATTAAAATAAACT
>JALREU010000338.1 GCA_023256705.1 Rickettsiales bacterium | reverse complement strand
AAATACTATTTCTATATAGTATATTTTAAAAAAGTTAATACATCATGGAAATTTCAGACTTCTAGTCTAGACCGCAATTTAAGATTAAGTTTTTTTAATAAAAAAAATTTTAATATTTATCAATTATCTAAATTTTTAAAAAAATATAATTTTTCAGACGAAGAAATTATTTTGATAATTGATAATTTTTTTAATTTTTTATGTGATTTTTTCCCAATTCAATTTTTAGAGGGATTTTCTAGAAACCTTAAATATGGCGAAGAATCTATTGCTGAATTTAAAGAAAAAAAATTGCTACATTCATCTGCTTCTGATACAAAATCGCTTTTTGTTATGGCTGCATCGAAATTAAGAGGTTTCAAAATTTTTAATTTTCAGCACGGTGGTCATTATGGGTATCTTAAAGATGTTTCGAATTATTTAGAAGTTGAATTTCCTAATTGTGATTACTTTATTACCTGGGGATGGAAAATATTACCAAGACACAATGCCTTCAGAAA
>JALREU010000337.1 GCA_023256705.1 Rickettsiales bacterium | reverse complement strand
GCCGTCGGTGACCGTCGTGAACAGGCCCAGCAGACCGATGATCACGAAGATCAGCACCGTGGACTGGATGAGCTCGTCACGGGAGGGCCAGTTGCACTTCTTGAGCTCCTGCTGGGTGGCGGTGACATAGGCGGCCAAGCGCGCCAGTTGCCCCTGCTTCCAGGCAAAGGCGAAGATCGCGCCGATGACGGCGAACCAGATCAGGAACGGAAGATATTCTTTCACGATGTTTTTTATTGGCGGAGGGGGAGGGATTCGAACCCCCGGTGAGCGTCAGCCCACAGCGGTTTTCAAGACCGCCGCAATAGACCACTCTGCCACCCCTCCGGGAGGCTGGCAGGGCGTGAGGGACTCGAACCCCCAACCAACGGTTTTGGAGACCGCTACTCTACCAATTGAGCTAACGCCCTGTTCACTGACACCGACAACTAAGACACAGAAAAAAGTGGGAGGGAAGGATTCAATTCCTAGGATTTAATCCCTAGGAATTAATCTTTATGA
>JALREU010000336.1 GCA_023256705.1 Rickettsiales bacterium | reverse complement strand
GAATTGCTTCTGGTCCAAGTGGCAAGTGAACTGCCATCTGATCCCCATCAAAATCCGCGTTGAACGCCGTACATACTAAAGGGTGTAATTGGATTGCTTTTCCTTCAATTAATTTTGGTTGGAAGGCCTGAATACCAAGTCTGTGTAGCGTTGGCGCTCTGTTTAAAAGAACTGGATGTCCTTTCAATACATTTTCAAGAATATCCCAAACAACAGGCTCTTTTTTGTCAACAATTTTCTTAGCAGATTTTACTGTTTTAACAATACCTCTTTCAATCAATTTACGGATTACAAAAGGTTTGTATAATTCAGATGCCATATCTTTTGGGATACCACATTCGAATAATTTCAACTCAGGTCCAACAACAATTACCGAACGAGCAGAATAATCAACACGTTTTCCAAGTAAGTTTTGACGGAAACGTCCTTGCTTACCTTTTAATGAATCTGATAATGATTTTAATGGTCTGTTTGATTCCGTTTTTACTGCAGATGCTTTACGA
>JALREU010000335.1 GCA_023256705.1 Rickettsiales bacterium | reverse complement strand
AATTTGCAGCGAACGATCGCTTCGAAGAAAATGTAAATTGAAATCCCTATGCCAAAAGATTCATCCATCAAATCCATTCTGATTATCGGAAGTGGACCGATTGTTATTGGTCAAGCCTGTGAGTTTGATTATTCCGGTTCTCAAGCCGCACGATCATTAAGAGAAGAAGGAATAGAAGTAACGTTAATCAATTCCAATCCTGCTACCATTATGACGGACAAGGTTGTTGCTGACAATGTTTACTTGCAACCTTTGGAGCCGGAGAGTATTGTTGAAATTCTTAAGAATCACAAAATTGATGCAGTGTTACCAACAATGGGCGGACAAACAGCCTTGAATCTATGCATCAAGTGTGATGAAATGGGTATATGGGAAGAGTACGGCGTAAGGATTATTGGTGTAGATATCAACGCAATTGAAATTACAGAAAATCGTGAAGCTTTTCGTGATTTGATGATTGAAATCGGCGTTCCGATGGCGCCACAAAAAACAGCAAAATCATT
>JALREU010000334.1 GCA_023256705.1 Rickettsiales bacterium | reverse complement strand
AAGTTTAAAAGTTTTAATAATACTTGGAATAAAATCAAATTTACCTGCTGAAATTGCACCTGAAGTGATAATTAGATCTATCTTCGATTTTAACATTTTTTTTATTTCATTTTTAAAAATTAATGAATGATGATCTCTTAAAATCCCGCCATTAATAAAATTAAATAAAAAATTTTCATTTAACGATTTAATATAAGGACCATTTGAATTTCTAACTTTCCATGCTGGAATATTCTCACTATTTGAGATCTCATTACCGGTTGAAAAAAATAATATGTTTGGTTTTTTTTTAACTTTAATTTTTTTAATTCCTAAGGTTTTTAAAGCTAAAATATGATTAGAGTGAATAATTGTTCCTTTTTTAATAATTAGATTATTTTTTTTATAATCTGATCCTAAAAATCTGACGTGTTGATTTTTGTTAATTCTCTTATCAACGATTATATATTTTGGATTGTCTTTATTTGGATAAAAGAGAATTTGCTCAATTGGAATAATAGTATCAAA
>JALREU010000333.1 GCA_023256705.1 Rickettsiales bacterium | reverse complement strand
TAACCATGCAATTTTTGTAGGTTACGCTCCTGTTGATAATCCAAAATATGCAATTTCAGTTGTTGTTGAGCATGGCAAGAGTGGATCAATGGCTGCCGCACCAATTGCCAAAGATATTTTTACTGAGCTTCAGGGTTTGAACAAAATAAAAAGTTAAATAAATTTTAATTTTTAAAATTTTTGTTAAAAAAATTATTATTTAAATTTTTTAATAAAAGCACTTGCTCTTTGAAAAAAATTTGTTAAATTTTTAAGCTAATTTTAAATTGCTTTGATAAATTGATACTATTAAATTGGATAAGTAATGCCATTTCAACTAAGAAAATTGAAGTTTTGCTATTAATAATCTAACGATTTTTTTGCTAAAATTTCTTAAAAGCTTGAGTTGATCAGCCTAATATAAGAAAGATTTTTATCTAAAAAAATATCTCGCTAATTTGCGATAACTAAAATATTTTTGTTAAAATTATCATTTTTTAGGTGAAATGGTATAAATCAGTATTGTTATCAGA
>JALREU010000332.1 GCA_023256705.1 Rickettsiales bacterium | reverse complement strand
AAATTTGCGGCAGCTCAAGATTTTATAGAAAAACTTCCAAACAAATATGACACAATAATTGGAGAAAATGGAATAAAATTATCAGGCGGACAGAAACAAAGATTATCAATAGCAAGGGCTATATTAAAAGATTCTTCAATAATATTATTAGATGAAGCCACATCATCTTTAGACTCTGATTCTGAAACAGTAATTCAAAAAGCTATTGAAAATTTAACTAAAAATAAAACAACTATTATTATTGCTCATAGATTATCTACTATCATGAACTGTGATAAAATTTTAGTTTTTGATAATGGTCAAATAATTTCTGAAGGCAGTCATGAATTTTTAGTAAATAATTCTTCGATATATAAAAATTTATATGAAAAACAAATTATAAATTAATGAGGATTGTTTATTATTTAATAACAACAGTCTTCTATTATCTACTACATCCATATCTATATTTTAGAATTTTAAGAAAAAAAGAATGTCCATTGCGCTATAAAGAAAAGCTAGGAATTTCTTTTAA
>JALREU010000331.1 GCA_023256705.1 Rickettsiales bacterium | reverse complement strand
ATGTGGTTTAAAAACAAAATCAAGAAATCATCTTTTTTAAAAAATTTATTTTTATAATCTTCTCCTTAGTCGATAGTGCTAATTACATAGGCATTTATGACCCCCCACGACTCAAAGAATTTAACTACCGTTAAATTCTTTTCGTCCGCTCCCCCTCAAGGGTGGAGCTAAGAACCGCTTGTGTTGCGAGTATATTTTAAAAATGTTTTTTTCACTAAGATTACTCAAAAATAATGTAGGGGTGTAAGCCATCTCGCTAAGGAGGTTAAAAATTTCCTCTGGCAAAATTAGCGGTCTTATCACACTCCCTGTTGCTAAGAGGGTAAAATTTTCTGCAGGGAAAATTTTGGGACGGGGTGGAAGGATTGTAATTAAAAACTCCAGATCACAAATAATTTGATAAAGTAGGTGTTTAATAAAAATTTAATATTTTAAAACATAATTATTTAAAAATGTTAAAAATTAAAAAAGTAATTATAACATTCTAGATCAACGAGAATCCGCTTCACTCTTT
>JALREU010000330.1 GCA_023256705.1 Rickettsiales bacterium | reverse complement strand
ACTGGCTCCACCAATTATACCTCCTAAGCCAAGAATTTCTTTCTCGTTAGTAATTAGACACGCGCCATCATCAAGCAGGTAATTATTTTTATCAAGTGCAAAAAATTTTTCTCCTTTTTTTGATGAGCGTACAATAACTTTTTTATCAATTTTATCAGCATCGTACGCATGCAGAGGTCTATTTAGATCGAGCATAATATAATTTGTAATATCAACAACAGTTGAGATTGGATTCATTCCGACAGAAATTAATTTATCTTTTAACCATTTTGGACTTTCAGTATTTTCAATTCCTTCAATGTAGCAATGTGCAAATGAAGAACATCCAGAATTGGGTTGAATAATAACTTTGAATGGATTTTTGATATTAGTTTTTAATTTAATTTCTTCTAAATCAATTAATTTTCCAAGACCTGCCGCTGACAAATCTCTTGCAATCCCTCTTACACCTAAACAGTCAGATCTATTTGGGGTTATAGATATATCAATAGCTGGCTCACTGTTATTTTTAAAA
>JALREU010000032.1 GCA_023256705.1 Rickettsiales bacterium | reverse complement strand
CAAAATCAATGATAATCAAATCTCCGCCATATTTTTTGAAACCAGCAATTGAATTAACCAATCGATCATGACCTACTTCGTTTTTATTTTTTATTTTGATTTCGATGTCAATTTTGGTGTTTTCATCGCCAATTAAAAAAATTTTTTTGACAATTGAGGGGCTTAAAAATTTCTTTACAGCTTCTAAAATTCTAGCGCTTAATATTGGAACTACCGAAGCTATGATGCAACCATTTATCGCTAGACAATCAACTTTGTTGGTAAGACAAAGCTCAATAATATCAACTGCATAATCATCAATTGATTTTTTGTGGTCAGAAATAAGGCGCCATTTATGGACAAGCTTTTCATTGTCGTCAAATATTCCAAGAACAATGTTGGTATTGCCAATATCAATTGCTAATAACATATTATTTTAATTTTTTACAAGCTTCAGCAATTCTTTTTACTGATTCCTTAAGCATTTCATCGCTGGCTGCATAAGAAATTCTAAAAAATCCTTCTGCACCAAAAGCAACTCCTGGAACAACGGCAACCAAAGCTTCCTCAAGTAAATAACTTGCAAAATCTGAATCATTTTTTATGACATTTCCCTTGGAATCCTTTTTGCCAAATAGACCTTTGCAACTAGGAAACACATAAAATGCGCCATTTGGAGTGTTGCAATTAATTCCTTCAATTTCATTTAGTCCATTAACAACCAAATCTCTTCTTTTTTGAAATAAAATTGCATTTGGTTTGATAAAATCTTGCGGTCCATTAAAAGCTTCAACCGATGCAGCTTGACTTATTGAGCTTGGGCAAGATGTACTTTGCGACTGAATTACACCCATAGCTTTAATTAATTTTTCCATTCCAGCGCCAAAACCTATTCTCCAACCTGTCATGGCATATCCTTTGGAAACTCCGTTAATAATAAGAGTTCGCTCTTTGAGTTTTGGTTCAACTTCGCAAATTGTTGTAAATTTTAAATCATCAAAAATTAAATGCTCGTAAATGTCGTCGCTCATTATATGAACATGAGGATATTTTAATAAAACATTAGCCAAAGCTTTAAGTTCAGTTTCATTATAGCATGCTCCAGTTGGATTGCTTGGCGAATTTAAAATTAGCCATTTAGTTTTATTAGTAATTTTTGATTCTAATTCACTTGGAGTTATTTTAAAATTATTTACCTCGGATGATTCGGCAATAACTGGAGTGCCACCGCCAAGAAGAACCATATCAGGGTAAGAAACCCAATATGGAGCAGGAATAATAACTTCATCACCATGATTTAAAGTGGCAATGAGTGCATTATAAATTACCTGCTTGGCTCCGGTGCTAACTGAAATTTCAGAGGTTTTGTATTCAAGATTATTTTCTCTTTTTAATTTACTAACAATGGCTTTTTTCAAAGCTGGAGTTCCGTCAACTGCGGTATATTTTGTTTCTCCGTTTTTAATGGCATTAATTGCAACTTGTTTAATATTTTCTGGGGTATCGAAATCTGGCTCACCCATTCCAAGTGAAATAATTTTTAAGCCCTGAGCTTTAAGCTCTGAAGCTTTGGTAGAAATAGCAATTGTTGGAGATTCCTTAATTGATGATAAAGTTTTGGATAAAAAAGACATAATTAAAAAAAATAGTTTGACAAAAAGATATGATTTAATTTACATTATTTTTAAAAATAAAGTCAATTTAAATTTATTTTATGAGTATTGATTCTGGACAACTTGATAGCGACCCACTTTTCCTTGGTTTAACAAGGCCTCCGATGCTACTTGGGGTTAGCTACATTTTTGCGGCATTAAATTTAATGCTTTGTTTAATGATATTTGTTTTTACTAATAATTTTATGTATTTATTGGTATTGTTGCCAGCAATTCACGGAGTTGCTTGGTTAATATGCCTTAAAGAACCAAGAGCAATTGAATTATTTATTGCCAAAACCTCAAAATGCAATAAATGTAAAAACCGATTTTATTATGGCGGAGTAAATTCATATGATGTTTACTAACTTTTTTTAAATTTGAACTTGAAAGTTAAAATTTTTAAAAATATAATTGCTAAGTAAATTTTTAGTATTAATTTGCATTAGTTAGTAATTATTTATTATTAGTAATTTTTTTATTAAATATTAACCTTTAATTTTTTATATATGTCTAAAGAAACTCCAGGTTCAACACCAGGTAAACCATTAAAAGCTCAAGCTATTGCAATTAATAATCAAAAAGACAATTCTCAAGCTATTAAATAATGTTTCATCAATTTCGTTCACATAATTGTAACGAGCTTAACATTAAGAACATTTCAAATAAAGTTAAGCTATCGGGTTGGGTTCATTCTAAACGCGATCACGGTAGCTTAATTTTTATTGATTTGCGCGATCATTATGGCATCACTCAAATTGTAATTGATCAACAAAATCAATCACTTGATTTGGATGCGATTGCCACAATCAAGCTTGAATCCGTAATTACAATAATTGGTATAGTTATTGCCAGAAATTCTGATGCAATTAATTCCAAAATCAATACTGGTGAAATTGAAGTTAAAGTTGATGAATTTCATCTTGAATCTTTATCAGAGCAAATTCCTTTTCAAATTAATCAAGAAAACGAAAATTATCCCGAAGAATTAAGATTAAAATACCGTTTTTTAGATTTAAGACGAGACAAAACTCATAAAAATATTATTTTAAGATCTAAAGTTATTTCAGCTCTTAGGCACGAAATGACTAATCAAGGCTTTCTTGAAATTCAAACACCAATTTTAACGGCTTCAAGTCCAGAAGGAGCTAGAGATTATTTGGTTCCAGCTCGTTTACACCCCGGCAAATTCTATGCACTTCCGCAGGCTCCACAGCAATTCAAGCAATTATTAATGGTTTCAGGATTTGACCGATATTTTCAAATTGCACCTTGCTTTCGCGATGAAGATTTAAGAGCAGATCGTTCCCCAGAATTTTATCAGCTCGATGTTGAAATGTCATTTGTTACTCAAGAAGATGTATTTAGCGCAATTGAACCAGTAATGTATAAAATATTCAATGATTTTGGTTGCAAAAAATTGCATGATAAAAATTTTACTCGCATTCCTTATGCCAAGGCAATGCTTGATTATGGAATTGACAAACCAGATCTTCGTAACCCGATAATTTTAAGTGATGCCACCAATATTTTTGTTGGTTCAAATTTTTCAATTTTCACCAAATCTATAGAGCAGGGTGCTATTATTAGAGCGATTCCAGCTCCAAATTGTGCCTCACAACCTCGTTCCTTTTTTGACAAAATGATTGAATATGCTCAATCAATCGGGGCAAAAGGTTTGGCATATATAATTTTTGATGAAAATGGCGAAGCTAAAGGTCCAATTGCCAAATTTTTAAGCCCACAAAAGCTAGATGAACTCAAAAAAGTGGCTAAATTAAATAATGGTGATGCGGTTTTCTTTTCCTGCGGTAGAGCCAGTGAAGCAATTAAAATTGCGGGTTTGGTTCGTATAAAATTAGGTCATGATTTAAATCTCATTGATAATAATGTTTATAAATTTTGTTGGATAGTAGATTTTCCGATGTATGAACTTAATGAAGAAAATCAAAAAATTGAATTTTCTCATAATCCTTTTTCAATGCCTCAAGGTGGTTTAGAATCTTTAAAAAATTCAAATCCGCTCGATATTTTGGCTTACCAATATGATATTGTTTGCAATGGTGTAGAATTATGTTCTGGTGCAATTCGTAATCATAAACCAGAAATTATGTATAAGGCTTTTGAGATTGCTGGCTACGGTAATGAAGTGGTTGAAAAGCAATTTGGTGCCATGTTAAATGCCTTTAAATTTGGGGCTCCTCCTCATGGCGGACTTGCTCCAGGTATTGATAGAATTATAATGCTTCTTGCTGACGAACCAAATATAAGAGAGGTAATTCCCTTTCCTATGAATGGTAAAGCTCAAGACATAATGATGAATGCTCCAGCGACGGTTTTAGATAAGCAGTTAAAGGAACTAAAAATTGGCCTTATAAAATAAGGTCAAAAAAATTTATCAATTTTTAAATTAACAATTATTAATTTATAAAGCTCAGATTATTCCTAAACATATCAGTCAAAAAATAATCTAATTATTAGAGTATGGCATTTAAATAAAAATTTTAAGCAAGCTATAAAATAGGTTTGGTAATTAAATTTTTGTCAATAACAAACATATAAAATATTTCAATTTTTTTCCACCATATTATTTTACGGTAATTAATAGCTAGAGAAATTTATATAATTATTGAAACAAAAAATCTAACATATAAGTTGACATAATGTCCATTATGTTAAAAAGTCATAATTTTAAAATTGCCAGCAGGAATATTATTCTCTGTAAGTTAAGTAA
Source organism: Rickettsiales bacterium (assembly GCA_023256705.1). Classification (GTDB taxonomy): domain Bacteria; phylum Pseudomonadota; class Alphaproteobacteria; order Rickettsiales; family UBA1997; genus CAILUF01. The sequence goes on along the minus strand of JALREU010000032.1, from coordinate 8,824 downwards.
TGTTCTTGAAATATTGAGATTTAAATTGATGGCGATCTAGATCTTTTTTTGGATAATTCCGATGCACTTTGTGATTCTACTAAAAATGATAAATCGCTTGAATGCTGATCATGATTTGTCCAAATGCCATCGGTTGTTGGGCTGTATCGATCCTCATCTAATCCAGTTAAGGCTTTTGGTGTTAATATTGATGAGTTTTTAGAAGAAGGATTTGTTTTATTATATTCCTTTTCTATATTTACAAAGAATTTTTCAATAGAAGCTTGGCTTGAACTATCACAAATTGCATTATAGGTTTGAAAATATGTTTCAAAAGCTCTTGTTTGTTGAATATTTCCTTGGGTTTTATTATCCTAATCTCTATAGGTTTTTGGGGCGTAAATCCCTATAGGTTTTTTGGGCGTATTTGTTAAAATCATTCATGAAACGATTTATTTTACTGACTAATTCAGATTTTCTCATCATAACATTTTGGCAATTAAACTACTTGGTCTTGATTTGATTATTTTTACATCAATAATTTTGTTATAAAAATTTTGTTCTGCTCCTTTATTAACTTCAAGGACAACCGATTGAAGCCATGGACTTTTACCCCAAAGCTGAACAATATTTTCATCGACCTTCTTGGATTTAGCTTCAGATTTTGGAGCGGTTTTTTCAATTAAAATTGACATTTTGCTATTTTCAAATTTTTTGTTAAAAGCAATTTGTTGTTCAGTCAAAAGTTTTTGAAGTTGATTGAGCCTTTCATCTTTAATATTTTCGGGAATTTGCAGGTTGGAATCCGCCGAAGGAGTCCCTGCCCTTGGTGAATATTTAAATGAGTAGCATTGAGTAAAACCTACTTCTTTTACCAAATTCAAAGTGTCGATGAAGTCTTGATCTGATTCACCCGGAAAGCCAACGATAAAATCGGAGGATAGACCAATTTCTGGGCAATATTTTCGGAGTTTTTCAATTATTTTCAAATAATCTTGTCTGGTATGTTTGCGATTCATTGCCTTTAAAACATTATTGGAACCTGATTGAACGGGTAAATGCAAAAATGGCATAAGTTTTTTAATATCACGATGTGCTAAAATTAAATCATCACTCATATCTCTGGGGTGAGAAGTGGTGTAGCGAATGCGCTCAATTGTCGAAATTTCGGCGATTTTTTCAATTAATTTTGCCAAGGATGATGGGTTCTGATTTTCATCAGCTCCATGATAAGCATTTACATTTTGCCCAAGCAAATAAATTTCTTTGACTCCATTATCAGCCAAAACCTTTACCTCATCGAGAACTTTTTTTACATCCCTAGAATATTCAGCTCCTCGAGTATAAGGAACAACGCAAAATGTGCAAAATTTATCACAACCTTCTTGAACTGTAACGAACGAGCTAGCGCCAATTCCAGTTTTGATTTGTTGAGGCAGATTATCGAATTTGTGATCAGGGATAAAATCTAAATTGATTTGCTTCTTTTTGTCTCTAATAACCTTTCCAACCAAGTCTGGCAATGTTTGATAACTTTCAGGTCCAACAATTATATCAACCACATTTGACCGTTTAAAAATTTCTTCACCCTCGGCCTGTGCAACGCAACCGGCAACGGCAACAATCATTTGTTTGCCCTGCTCTTTCATTTGATTTTTATGTGGACGAATTCTGCCCAAATCGGAAAATAATTTTTCACTGGCTTTTTCACGAATATGGCAAGTATTGATAATAACCATATCCGAATCGACAGGTGAATCAACGGTTTCATAGCCAACCGCATTCATTAAATCTTGCATTCGATCGGAATCGTATACATTCATCTGGCAACCATAGGTTTTGATATATATTTTTTTTGGCATTTTTATTTTTTTTGTCCAGAAATTGTAATTATATTAAAGGTCGCATCGAAAGATTTAGTCGACTCGTTAAAAAATAATTGATAATTTTCTAGAAGTTGATTGAGTAATTTCTTGGTAAAAAATTTTTTACTTCTGTTAATCATAATATTTCCAAGCCCCATATTTTTCAAGTCATAAAGTAAATTAATTGGATTTTGGTAATTAATTACGATTTTTTCTAAATCGGCAATAGGATTTTTGAACCCAACTTGCCCAAGAATTTGTGCAGAAGTTTTGATATCAATAGTTGGTGGCATTCTTGGCGAAATGGCGTTATAAATTTTTTCCTCCGCCAAATAAATTGATTTTCTAAGTTCTAGTAAATTTTCATCGCCGAAAAAACTAGCGATAAAATATCCATTTGGTTGAAGAGATTCGTAAATTTTTGCCAAAAAATTTTTAACATCATTAATAAAGTGTAAATCTAAAATACTAATTACCAAATCATATTTTTGCTTTCCAAAATCAAAATTATTTTCATCAACAATCTCATTAAAATCAATTGAGGAATATTTAGAATTTGAAAAATAATTTTTAAAAAAATCATCTTTGGCGTTAATTTCTAAGACTTTGGCAAAATTTACATTTTGAATTTCGATATTTTCAAGAATATTTGTTGCAACTTGTGAATAAATAAAGCTATAATCTGAAAATAAACCCCGATATCTTAGGCAATTTTTTTGCCATAAATTTCTGTCAAAAATATTTTGTTTCATCACCATGATTTTCTTTAAAAAATTTATTCAACTATTATTTCCCAATACTTGCTTGTCTTGCCATGCAATTATTAGTTATGACGGCGAATTTTGCGCAAATTGTTGGAAAGATTTACAATTTATAAAAAATCCAAAATGCCAAATTTGTTCTTTTCCATTTGATTTTCATCATGATTTTTTAGAGCAAAATTCTTCGAAGATTTGCTCAAATTGTCTTAAGAAAAAACCGCATTATCATCAAGTTTATACCATCTTCAAATATAATTCAACCATTGGCAATGTGATTGCAAATTTTAAATATCGCGACCAAAGTTTTATTGCCAAAAGATTGGTAAAAATTATTAATAAATTCACCGATATAAATTTAAACAACTATGATTTGATAATCGGCGTTGCATTGCATAGAAAAAAATTGCGAGCTAGAAAATTTAATCAGGCGATCTTATTAGCAAAATTTTTATGCCAAGATAAATTAATTTATGATTTAATTATTCGAGTAAAAAACGATAATTCCCAAGTCAAACTTGGACAAAAACAACGCATTAAAAACATCAGAAAAGCCTTTATTTTAAATCCCAAATATCAAAAAAAAGAATTGATAAAAAATAAAAATATTTTGATTGTCGACGATGTAATAACCACCTCTTCAACCATTAATTCAATATCTAAAATTTTAATAAGAGATAAGGCAAAAAAAGTTGATGTTTTGGCAATTGCAAAAACAATATTTTGAAAATTATTTGCTGTTTATTTCTAGATTTTCTCCGACTTCAAGCAATAAAAAATCATTCTCAATATTTTGTTCAAGTCGATGTTTTTTTAAATCATTTGCTGGGTCTTTAAAATTATCCGAAGCAAGCTGAAAAGTTTCGTAATGCATGGCGATAGATTTTTTGGCATTTAATTCTTTATGCGCCATTACTGCTTGCATTGGGCTAATATGGTGTCTAATCATAAAATCTTCAGGCTTGTAAGCGCCAATTGGAAGCATCGCCAATTCAAAATTTTGATATTTATCTTGAGCTTTTTTAAAATGGTCGCCATAGCCAGTATCTCCAGCAAAATAAATATTTCCTAATTTAGTTTGTAAAACAAAAGCCCCCCATAAGGTGGCATTTGACCCAAAAAACATCCGCTTTGACCAATGTTTTGCCGGCTCAAAATTAATAGTAAGATTTTCGTTAAAAATGGCATTTTGACCCCAATCCAACTCGGTGCAATCAAAATTTAATTTTTTTATGTTATTGAAAAAATGGCAGATACCTAAACCAACATAAAATTTTGGAGCAAATTTTTTATTAAGATTTTTTAAAGTTGGTAAATCAAGATGATCGTAATGAGAGTGACTAACTATCACTGCGTCAATTTTTGGCAAATCTTCGAAATTTATTCCAGGTTTTTTGGCGCGTTTTGGCCCCAAAAAAGGGACTGGGCTTGCACGATCTGACCAAATTGGATCTGTTAAAATATTTAAATTCGAAAATTGTAATAAAAATGTGGAATGACCAACAAAACTAACCGATATTTTGTCTTGAATTTGAGGCTTTGGTTTAAAATTTTTGACATCCAAATAATTTTCTATCCACTTAGATTTGCCATTTTGAGATTCATATTTAGCTTTTGCTTGATAATATGACATGAAATTTTTTTTGATTGGATCATTAAAGTCTGGATTAAAGAATCTTTTGCCGTCAAAATGATCAGATTTTGGTCCTTTATAATATCCAGATTCGGTAAATAAGATGCAAGATGACATAAAACCAAAAGTTATAATTAATATAAAATATTTTAGGATTTTTTTTAACATAAAAATTCGAACAAGGTTTAAAAGTCGATGGTGTGCCCTTTAATTGACCAATCACCAAATTTAGTGTAATCCTTATGTTCATCTTGAGGATTTGGTTTATTTTCAATTGGTTTTGCCGTTAAATTATTAATTTTTATTGGCTTTGAATCAATTTTTTTGTCTTGGTTTGGAATTTTATTGGAGTTGGTGTTATCTGTCATGATTAATTATATTTACTGTTAATGTTGTTGTTCGCCTTGAGCGATAACTGAGGTTTTGCCTTTGATGTCTAAATTGATTTGCTTTAATGCCGAAATATTGTTCAATGAAGTTAAGACCCCAAGAGATTTAATGGCAAAACATTCGTTTTTTGGTAAGCCAAAAATATTTAAAACGCTACCATCAAAAACTGCTAATAGATTTTTTTGAAAAGCACCCTCGCTTAAAAGTTCAGATTTAATTGAATCAATTCCACCTTCAATTCCAAGAGAAATACCAGAGCCAGAGCCAATTCCGATATTTCCCATTACATCGCCTTCAATTAATTTAGCTGAAAAAACTGACATTCCATTATGATCTCCTTCATAATCAATGCCATAAACAGAATTAGTTTTGAAGTTTTGTGCATCATTATTATTGAGGTTTAATGATGCAATATATTCTGGCGTATAATTACCTGATGATTCGACTTCGATAGCCATATTCTTATATTAGGTTAATCAACTGCGCCAATTGCAGTCATATTTAAAATATCATTAATTGACGAGCGCATAGTTACAATTTGCACTGGCTTTTCAAAGCCATCAAGAATTGGACCAATTACCGTGCAATTTCCGACTTCTTCTAAAAGCTTGGTAGCAATACTTGCCGAATGAAGCCCTGGGCAAATTAAAATATTTGCAGGTCCTGATAATTTGCAAAATGGATATTTCGCCATTTTGTCAGGATTTAAAGCCACATCAGCGGTCATTTCTCCATCATATTCAAAATCAACTTTTTTCATTTCGTCAAGAAGTTCAACCGCTTTTTTAATTCGACTAGATTCGTTTTTTAAAGCACTTCCAAAGTTAGAAAATGATAAAAAGGCAACTCTTGGTTCATAACCCATTTTGCGTACTTTTTTTGCAGTTTGAATGGCGATATTAACCAAATGTTCTGATGATGAAAGTTCTGAGCAAGCAGTGTCAGCTATAAAAATTGTTCGACCTTTGGAGATAATCATCGAGATACCTAACACAATTTGGTCTTTCTTATTTTTAATGACTTGCCAAACATCTTTTAGTGATTTGCTATAGCCTCTAGTCAATCCTGTAACCAATAAATCGCCATAACCGCAAGCTAACATTGAACCTGCAAAAATGTTGCGATCAGTTTTAATCATTCTTGAGCAATCAGAATATAAAACACCTTTTCTTTGTAATTTTTCGTAAAGATGATCGATATATTTATTGTTATCTTCAGATAAAGCGGAATTAAAGATTTCGATGCCTTTTTCATCGATATTTAACTCGGACATTTTTTGTAAAATACGGTCTTTTTTGCCAATTAAAATTGGTTTGCCATATTTATTGTCGCGCCATAAAGAGGCTACTTTAATAATTTCGCTTTGTTCTCCTTCAGCAAAAATTACATTTTTTGGAGATCTTTTTAATTTTTCAAAAATTAAACTTAGACTATTAGCCGATGGGTCTCTTCTGGCTTGAAGTTGTTTTGCATAAAGCTCCCAATCTTTGATTGGTTTTTTGGCAACGCCAGATTCAACCGCAGCCTTGGCTACAGCGACTGGAATAGTATAAATTAATCGAGAATCAAATGGAGTTGGAATGATATAATTTGGTCCAAACTTCATTTCGCGACCGCCATAAGCTTTAATTACCTCGTCTGGAACTGGTAAGCGAGCAAGTTCAGCCAAAGCTTTTACTGCGGCAATTTTCATTTCTTCATTAATGGTTGAAGCGCGAACATCAAGCGCTCCACGGAATATATATGGAAAGCCCATAACATTATTGACCTGATTTTCGTAATCACTTCTGCCCGTTGCAACAATAGCATCATCACGAACAGATTTAACTTCTTCAGGTAAAATTTCAGGATCAGGATTGGCCATAGCAAAAATTACTGGATTTTTTGCCATTGATTTAACCATATCTTTAGTGACCGCTCCTTTTACCGATAGTCCTAAAAACACATCCGCACCTTTCATTGCTTCGGCAAGGCTTCTGTCTTTAGTATCGACTGCATGGGCTGATTTCCATTGATTCATACCATCGGTTCTACCCTTATAAATTACTCCTTTAGTATCGCATAAAATGGCATTATTATGAGGTAAGCCCATTGCTTTGAGCAATTCTAAACAAGCAATACCAGCAGCACCTGCCCCATTGACTACCACTTTAATATCTTTAAATTTTTTGCCCGATAAATGCAAAACATTCAAAATTCCTGCAGCCGAAATAATTGCAGTGCCATGTTGATCATCGTGAAAAACTGGAACATCCATAATTTCACGAAGTTTGCTTTCGATGATGAAACATTCAGGAGCCTTGATATCTTCTAAGTTAATGCCACCCCAAGTTGGTGATAAAAATCTTACGCAATTGATAAATTCATCAACATTTTCTGTTGCTACTTCAATATCGACTGAGTCAATATCGGCGAATCTTTTAAATAAAACTGATTTTCCTTCCATAACTGGTTTTCCAGCTAATGCTCCTAAATTGCCAAGTCCAAGCACCGCAGTTCCGTTGGATATTACTGCAACATAATTTCCTTTTGAGGTGTAATCATAAGCAGTTTCTGGATTTTTAGCGATTTCCAAACAAGGAACGGCAACACCGGGTGAATAAGCCAGAGCCAATTCTCTTTGAGTATTTAATGGCTTAGTGGCATGCATTGCAACCTTTCCTGGTTGACCTTGCATATGAAAATTTAATGCCTCAATTTCTTTTTGTGGGCGATTGTTTTTTGAATTTGAGTTATCTTTATTAGATGAAACTTGATTATTTGATTGTTTTTTATTTGTCATAAATTAATTTGTTTAAATTAAGATTTCTTCTAACTTACAATTATTATTTTTTATTGTCAAAATTTTGTTTATGAATTCTTTCGAAATTTCAGCGGTTAATATCAAAAATGATTGTTTTAAAAAATTTAATGGCGATCGCCAAATTGACTTTTTAATCTTTCATCATCTGCAATGCAATAATTTGAATGAAGCGATTTACGCCCTTGAATATCATGGCGTAAGTGCGCATTTTGCAATTGCTGAAGATGGTGAAATTATACAATTAGTTGACGAAAACGATATTGCTTTTCATGCTGGGGTTAGTTATTGGAATGGTATTAACGGATTGAATGCCTCATCAATTGGTATTGAATTTTTAAATAAAAATCCTTTTGAAAATAATTTTTCTTTGAATCAGCTTCAATCTGGTTTAAAACTTGCAAATTATTTAAAAAATAAATATCAAATTATCAATCGTCACATTTTAGGTCATAGCGATATTGCCTTTGATTCGCAAAATAATTTATTGAACCGCAAACAAGATCCTTCACATTTATTTGATTGGGAATTTTTTGCGATAAATGACATAGGTTTATATCCAGAATTTGAAAGCGATGAAGAATTTAATGAGTTATTTTTTGAAATTGGCGATAAGAGTTCTGAAATCTTAGAAATTAAAGAAAAATTAGCCAATTTTGGATATAAGGTGGAAAATTTTGATGAAAATTTTGATGAAGAAATGCAAAATTTAGCGATAGTTTTTAATCGACATTTCAATAATAAATCAGAAGTTTCAAATCATAATTTATGGCTAAAAACTTCGGATTTTGCGTTAAATTATTTAATAAATTCAATTTAAAATTGAAGCTCCAAATCCCTTACAATACTACTTTGGTATAATTTTTTCAATTTCCTGGCGAACAATTTCTTCAACTAAATTTGGAAGGTTATCGTTAAGCCATTTTTCAAGCTTTGGCTCCATAAGATTCATGGCAATTTTATTCAGTAATTCATCATTGGCAAAAGAATCATTAACTTTTTTAACAATATTTTTTGCCTCCATCAATTTTTTAATTGAGTTAGTGGATTGATAAATAGTTTCTTCGTGAATTAAATTGTGGCTAATTTTTTCAAGCTTAGAATTTTCAGCAAAATCTTCCTCAATATTATCTAATGAGTCAATTTTTAAGTCAAAGTTAGAAGAATCATCATGATGAATTTCGGTATTTAATTTTAAAGAAGTTAATTCTTCCTTGATTGCCATCATCGAATTTTTGATAAGTTCATTTTCATAATTTTGAATTTTAAAATCTTCTTCTTTTTCTTCATCTTCGTGAATCGGCAAATCTACAAAATCATTGATTTTTGGGTGCTCGCTTTCAACAATTTTGATTTCAGAAATTGCATCTTCAACTTTAATTTCATATTTTGGCTCTTT
>JALREU010000329.1 GCA_023256705.1 Rickettsiales bacterium | reverse complement strand
TTTGAAGGTCTTAAAGGCGGAGGTCAAATATCTGAAAAAGAAGGTGAGGCCGCTACAAAAGCATTGTCTGCTATTAATAGCACTACCAGCGAAAAAGATTTAGTTAAAAATATTAAAACCCTAAGAGAGATAATGGCTAAAGCTAAAACTAGAGCAATTAATAGAGCTGGTCAAGGTTATCAAAGACCATCTTCAGTTCCACAACAAAAATCAACAATAATTAAAAGATATAATCCACAAACTGGGAGGATTGAGTAATGCCTAAACAAATACAGGTTGAAAATCAAATTATTGAATTTCCTGACGATATGCCCGATAATGAAATTGAGGCAGTTATTAAAAGAGAGTTTTATAGCCAACCACAAGAACAACAACCTGCACCACAAGCACCAACTCAACCTATGCAACAACCAATAAAACCAGCCCAACCATTTGGAATGGGTGCTGAATTGGTAAAAAAAGCCGCTGAATATATTCCGCAACAAGGAAAGGTTGGAGCGTTTTTAAATACAGCA
>JALREU010000328.1 GCA_023256705.1 Rickettsiales bacterium | reverse complement strand
CAAGAATTTCCAAAGGTAAAACAATTTTATACTTTATCTCCAATACCAGGATTTGCTTCGTGGTTTTTAAAACAGTCTGAGGCAAAAATAAAAAATATTTTAAAAAATTATAATTCTAGTCAATTATATTTTCTAAAAGATGAAAATATTGATTCTTTCAATCATAAAAAACTTGAAGATAATAAAGAAGCATTAAAAAAAATTACTTATTATTACTTAACAGAAGAAAAATTTAATGATCGACCTTTAAACGGAGTTGCAAACTTTCATTTAAATAATGGCGCATCAATTTATGATATTGTAATTAATGCTGACTTATCATCCAATGGATACAAAGAATCTTTTGGAATAATGGTTAATTACTATTACGAGCTTGAAAAAATAGTTAAAAATCATGAAGATTTTGTTAATAAGGGTAAAATTTCAATAATGAATAATTTAAAAGAGCATGTCTAAAGTTAATAGAAAAGTTTGCGTTGCTCCGATGATGGACTGCACAAGATCGGAAGAGCACAC
>JALREU010000327.1 GCA_023256705.1 Rickettsiales bacterium | reverse complement strand
TTTTTTGTAAATTTTGGCTCCAAATTTCTTGTTTTAAACGCAAAATTTCCTTATCTTTTTCCTTAATATTTTGTAAAAAATCAATTCCAATTTGGGTAGTCTTTTCTAGGGCTTGATTTAGGTTTTGACTTTGACTTTTATTGATAATTTTTGGGGTATTTTCGTTAAGAAAATAACTTAAATCATCATAGCCAACCTTGTTTGATAAAAACTCGTTTTCAGCAATTTTTACCTCATCAAATTGTTGTTTTACCTTAAGAGAATTTAATAAGGCGTAGAATTTTTGTTCTTGGAGTTTTAAATGTTGAAGTGCGTAAAAACCTGATTTGGCGGTAATTCGACGAACTCCAGATGCCACTCCATTTTCGGAAATAATTTTAAAAATTCCAATATTGCCAGTATTTTCAACATGAGTTCCGCCACATAATTCAATCGAAGGTCCCATGGCAACAACTCGTACGATATCGTCATATTTTTCGCCAAAAAGAGCCTCGGCACCGGAATTTCTGGCCTGATCA
>JALREU010000326.1 GCA_023256705.1 Rickettsiales bacterium | reverse complement strand
ATAAAAATCCTCACGCAAGCTTGAGCAAGTTTGTAGCTGTTTAAAAAGTTAATAAAGAATAAAAACTAATTACTACACCGCGATAAATAAATTAATATCGTGAGTGGATACTGTTTGTGCAGATTTAACTCTGCATACATCGTTGTAATCTCAAGTTTTAATAAAGTAAATAATATAAGAGCATTTGGTGGATGCCTTGGCGCTAGAAGGCGATGAAGGACGTAATACACTGCGATAAGCTCCGGGGAGCTGTGAATAGGCTTTGATCCGGAGATTTCCGAATGGGAAAACCCACCTGATTTATCAGGTATCATATGGTGAATACATAGCCATATGAGGCAAACTCAGTGAACTGAAATATCTCATTAGCTGAAGGAAAGGACATCAACAGAGACTCCGTTAGTAGTGACGAGCGAACGCGGACCAGGCAAGTGGCTTTTAAAAGTAAACTAGAACAGTATGGAAAGACTGGCAACAATAGGTGATAGCCCTGTATAGGTAACGCTTTTTTAAGTCCTA
>JALREU010000325.1:279-521 GCA_023256705.1 Rickettsiales bacterium | reverse complement strand
CTTTAATGTTTTAGCAATTTCAACCACTGAATTATCATAAAAATACAAACCTGGTACGGCATAATTAGATTTTGGTTGTGCAGGTTTTTCTTCAATAGATAATACATTGTGATTATCATCAAAATCAACTACTCCATATCTTTCTGGGTCACTAACGTGATATGCAAAAACAACTCCTCCTTCTGGATTATTGATTTTTTGTAACATTCTACCTAAACCAACACCGTAAAATATATTATCGC
>JALREU010000325.1:0-269 GCA_023256705.1 Rickettsiales bacterium | reverse complement strand
AACTTTTCTCCAATCACAAAAGCTTGTGCTAAACCATTTGGAACTTCTTGCACAGCATAAGTAAATTTACAGCCTAATTGTTCTCCACTACCCAATAAACGCTCAAAATTTGGTAAATCCTGAGGCGTTGAAATAATTAAAATTTCATTAATACCAGCCATCATCAATACAGATAATGGGTAATAAATCATTGGTTTATCATAGATAGGCATCATTTGTTTACTCATTGCTAATGTTAATGGATGTAAACGTGTTCCTGAGCCTCCGGC
>JALREU010000324.1 GCA_023256705.1 Rickettsiales bacterium | reverse complement strand
TGAAAAGATTTTTTGAACCTTAGAACTACTTGTAAGATTATTAATTTCTGTAGCAGCCGTTGCAACAAGTTTTAATTTATTATCATAGATTACATCAATAAAATTAACAAAACGGTACTGTTCATTAATTAAATCTTCGTTAAAATTTGGAATGTTTTCAATGAAAAATATTTTTATAATTTTACTCATCTCAATATAATCCTCAGCAGAATAACTTTCAAAAAATAAATCTTTAAAATCAAATTTTGCAATATTGGAGACAAAATTTTTAATAACCACTTTCCTTCCTTTAACCGTTATAGTGGTCGTTGAAAATTTTTTACCATTTAAAGTTCCAAGTAAAACATCATTAAACATTTTTTTAGCTTGCGGATTTGTCAGTGGAAAAAATTTATTTTTTTTATTTAAAAATAATTGACGATAATCAGCACCGGTGTCTAAAGAATAGATAGTACTATTTTTTTTAATCATCTCAATATAAGGCAAGAATTGACCACGCTGAAGTCCGCCTAAATACAGGTT
>JALREU010000323.1 GCA_023256705.1 Rickettsiales bacterium | reverse complement strand
AATGAGACGCTATATTCTTTTACTGCTTTCTTTATTGCTTATCTCATGTGCAGAGGTCGCAAATAAAGCAGATAAAACATCGAACGTAAAATCTAATTGTGATTGTCCAAAAATTAAAACTGAAAAAGAAGATCTCGCAAAAATCCCTGATTATGGACTCTTAAAAAAATCGGATTGGAGTGCGATTGAATCTTCACTTGAAAGTGACAATTTACTCCCTGCTTGGACTGCATGGCTTAGAAGTTGCTCTGCTTTAAAACAAAAAGATGCTTGGAAAAAAGTCTGTGATCTTGCAGATGATATTAAAGAGCCTAGTGATGAGAACATTAAAAATTATTTTAAAAAAAAAAATAATTTATGGAATATTAAAGTAATTAACACAGGGAAAAATAGTAATACTGGAGAAAGATTAAAAAGAATAAAAAAATATATAAACAACACTTTTTGCCTAACTTATGGGGACGGCTTAAGTAATGTAAATATAAAAAAATTAATAAAGTTTCAAAAAAAAAATAAATCAATCG
>JALREU010000322.1 GCA_023256705.1 Rickettsiales bacterium | reverse complement strand
AGTGAAAATAACTTATCTCAATCTAGCTCTTCATCAAATTTTTATTATGCAGTAAATATTGGCAATTTTGATGAAAAAACCAAAGCAGAAATCACCAAAACCAATGATAAAATTCTAGTAAAACTTAAAAAATTAAATATAAAAAAATCAGAAGAAAAGTCAGTCAGAAAATCACTTAAAAAAATTTAAATCTGAATTTTTAGAAATTTTGGACAAAAAAAATCGCTTACATTCGAAAAAAATTTAAAATGTAAGCGATTAAAAAATTAATTATTTTAAAACAATAATTTCGACTCTTCTATTTTTAGCCCAAGCCTCTTCGTTGCTAGCAGTATCTACTGGCTTTGACTCGCCAAAACTAACTGCAGAAATTTTGTTTTTGGCAATTCCAGATTTTTCAAGCAATTTTTTTGCTACTAAAGCTCTTTTTTTGCCAAGTTTAAAATTATATTTATCGGCTCCTCTTTCGTCGCAATGACCTTCGGCAACGATAGTGAAATTTGTGTTTTGAGAAATTTGTGCTT
>JALREU010000321.1 GCA_023256705.1 Rickettsiales bacterium | reverse complement strand
AAGAGCAACTATATTGATTTGATTCTCCTCTAAACGATTGGAAAAATCTTGGTAAGTCATCATCAAATCTTCGTCGGAGACTTTGAAACCGCGGTCCTGAATCATTTCGAGCGTGGTTTTACGAATATTAAAATAAATTTTTGTTTTAGAATTTGCTTCCATTATATATTTTAATTACATTAACTTTTTTAACAATTACATATTCTATTAGCGGTACGCCTTTTCTAGATTTGCACTCAACTTTCTTTTCATTGTTTGCATTTTTTTGTTTCTGGTTTTTTTTGGAAAAAAAAAATTATATTTTTTATAACATACTCGGATATACATATCAGGAGTTAAATGAATTAGAAAAAGCCGAAGATAGTTACCTAAAGTCATTAGATTTAAATAATAATTTTTTAGAAGCAAAGTTTAATTTAGCGGTATTGTTTTATAAAAAAAAATTATTCAACAAAGCAGAGAAAATTTTTATTGATTATATTAATCAAGATGAAAATAATTATTTATGCTATTTTAATTTAGGAA
>JALREU010000320.1 GCA_023256705.1 Rickettsiales bacterium | reverse complement strand
CCCCAAAACCCCAAAACCCCATAGTTTAGACGCGTAAATTAATCAAAATCTGAATCTCTTCACTGTTGCTCCATCCAAAGAAGGTCGCTGGCTCTTCCTATCACTTTGTGTCTTGATTGTGAAGAATTTGTAATTAGGCACCGCTCGCGCTTGAAACGAGACTGACTTGCGCTCATCAGCACTTGATTGGATGCTTCCCCGCGATCTGTTAGATGTTGACAAATTAAACTCTTTGAACGTCGTAGGTCTCGGTTTGTGTTGCGACATATGTTTTGGCTCATTAAAAACGTCTTTCAGGATTGGCCGAGCTTTGAAAAACTTAGTCTCTACAGGAGCGATTTGTGTTGATTCTTTTTAGAGATTGCGCTACTCTGTGGCGAAAACCATTGTTATTGGTTTTGTTAGTTACCTAGGTGTTGTTGGTTTAATTTCAATGTCTCTTAATGTAAATGACTTCTTCATTCGATCCTGAAGAGTTTCATACTACTCAGACGTAATTGTCGAGTTCAGCAACGCTCGTTTGTTAGTTTCGAA
>JALREU010000031.1 GCA_023256705.1 Rickettsiales bacterium | reverse complement strand
CTTACGCAAATTTAGTTTAATATCGAATCGCTACGTCGCGAATGAATCGCGACATCTGCGATGAAATTTTGGTTTTTGTAAATCTGGTAACAGCTTTCTGTGCTGTGGATACAGCCCTTCAGGGATCTTCGCTTTTAAAAAATAGCCTAAATCGGCTTTTTTTGAAAGAGGGGCGAGAGAGGATTTAACGGTTGTTAAAACCTTTAGCCGTGGGGGGTCGTAAAATTTAGAGCATCAAAGTTTTTAAGATTGTATAAAAAGTTGACATAAAAAATTTCAAAAGGACGATTTCTTGCTTTATTTTGTGATAAAAAATCATCCATTTTCTGATGGCAATAAAAGAATCGGGGCTTTTTTATTTATTTGGTTCTTGGAAAAAAATAAACATTCTTTAAAAAAATCCGGCGAATTAAAAATTAATGATAACGGACTTGCGGCATTGGCTTTGTTGGTTGCGCAAAGCAATCCAAAAGAAAAAGAATTGATGATAAAATTGATTATCAATTTAATTAACGAACAATAATTTAAAAAAATTTGCAGAAAATTTAGATGTAAGTTCTGAAGTGGCGGTATATGCAAAATTACCCAATGGTTTTAAAATTCCAACACCCGTTGGTGATTATAACCCCGATTGGGCAATATCTTTTAAAGAAGGCTCGGTGAAATACACTTATTTTGTGGCGGAAACGAAAGGCACCATGTCTTCCATGAGAATAACGCCATTAGAAAAAACAAAAATAGATTGTGCTAAAAAGTTTTTTGAAAAAATCAATAAGGATAATGTTAAATATGAAGTTGTTGATAGCTATGAAAGTTTAATGTCGATTATAAAATAACTATTTTTCAAAACGAAAAACTAAGATAATTATTAAAACATTAATCAAACAAGCTGGAAATTGATGAAGGAACGAAGGCGGAGACCGCATTAGTCTTGAACTCACCCTCATCTTGGTCTTTACTTCGAACATATTCATAGCGAACACTGAAGATTCCGCCACCATCCTCGCCCGTAAGCAAGCCCTTAATCACCGAACCCAAAACCGGAACTTTACCAAGACCAAACAAGCTATTGACCAAATATCCCGGAACTATCATGCCTTTTAGTTGCATGGCATTGTCATCTAAATTAATCGTGCCTTTGGCGGTAATGCCGATTTTAAAATTATTGGCAACCAATGATTTAATTTTTAAATCGCCTTCCACCAATGAAAAATCTATATTCATCGAACCAAAGGTGGTTTTTTCACTAGAAAAAATTTTATCTTTAACCTTTGAATATAAATTATCTTTGGTAAGTTTTTTCACTTTCTCATTTTCATAAATAGTAATTTCTGAAGTTGATTTTATTGATCCTTCTAAATTTAATTTTTTATCAATTAATTTTTGAGTAATATCGATTTTTACATTTCCATCACCAATCAAATTAGTTATATCAAGAGCCTCGACTAAAGTTCCAACATCGGCAATCTGCCCAGATAAAATATATTCGTTAGCTTTATCTTTTTTTGGATTTTTGTTAATTTTTAAGGCAATATTTTTCACTTGATTTTTGCCCTTATTAAGGCTGGCAAGAAGGCTTCCGGATTGACAAATACCATTCTGACAAGAAAGATTCATCAAGATGTTGTTATATTTTGTTTTATTTTTTAATTCTAAATTGCCGAGATTAATATTAATATTTAATTTATTAGTCAAAATTTTATCGAGAGAAAATTTTTGGTTAGAATTATTTTTACGATTAAAAATATTTTTAAGACTCAAATATTTGCCCTTAATATCAATATTTAGAGCTGAATTTGCTTGATTCAAATTATAGGAAAAATCATAATTATTTTTGCCAAAATTTTGATTTTTTAAATTAATTTTTAAAATTTTAAACGGATTATATTCCAAAGCAAATTCTCCAACAATTGAAGAAAATTGTTGTTTTTTATCGACCTCACCTTTAGTTAATTTGATGTTTTTAAAATTCAGAATTTTATCATTTTCTAAATCCAAATCAAAATTTAATATTCCATTTTCTTTAACAGTTTTTTCCAGCATCATTTCAGCAAAATCAAGACTAGCCTTGTCTAGATTGATTTCGGTTTTAAAAATATTTGAACCAAAATCCTTTTTCAAATTTAACGAAATATCACCCTTGGCAAAATCATTTTTAAGGTCTGAGATATCGGATTTTACTGACAAATTAATATCTTTAAGCGACAATTTATCAATCAATGGAATGTTAATTTCAAACGAACTTTTGGCATCGCCACTAAGATAATTTTCAACCTCATTTAAAAAATCAGGATGGTTTGAAGCATGCTTCAAGCCATCACATGCCTTACCCTCAAGATCGCCCTTAATTGATAGAATATTTGTGGGCATATTAAAATCAGCAATTGAAATTTCGGCATTAGTAATTTTGCTTTTCAAAACCTCGCCATTTTTGACAAAAATTTTCATGTCATTTTTAGAAAAGAACGCCAAACCATTAACCTTGGAAATTTCTGGAAAAGATGGGTTATATTCAAGATTAACATCATTAAAATCAAACTGAGCATTAAGTGATTTTAATTCCGATTCACCAAGATTTTCATCGATAATAAATTTAACAAAACCATCATTCATCGTGCCGTTTTTAATGCTTTTAAGCACCCAATCTCTGATTCCATTTTGCGATAAATTTTTTGGCCAAAATCTTTCAATTTCATTGATTAAGGCATTTTTTAATCCGATATTAAATTCATATCTTAATTTATCACGCATTGGAAGCGAAAGTTGAAGCGATAATTTTAATTTTGGATTGGAAATTTCGGTTTGATTAGCGATTTTACTTACTAATTCAGTTTCAATATTATTAAAATTTAAAATCTTATCGATACCGTTATATTCTCCATCGACACTCATTTGCTTGAAGTCAATTTTATCTTTAAAAAATTCTTGGAAATAAAAACTTCCTTTTTCGGATTGCACTTTAAACTTCAAATTATTGAAAGATTTATTTGGATTTATGGTAAGATTTACCAATCCTGAAATATTGGTGTCAATATTGTCTAAATCATCAAATATCGGATGAAATCCAACCAAAGAATTCGGCATAAAATTATAAATATTGGCATCGCATTTTAGACCATCGATTTTCGATAATTTACAATTAGAATCGAGTTTAAATTCGGATTTATTTCGGGACACAAAAATTAAGCTTTGAATAAAAATATCAAGAGTATCTTTATTGAGCTTAGAATTGATTTTGGCGTTTTCAATAGTGATTTCACTTTGGATTTTTGAATTAAAGATTAAAATTTTTGCATTTTCAATTTCAAAATTTTCAATCGGATTTTTATTTTTACGCAAGGACGATAAAAAATTTATTAAGGTCGATAATTGCTGGTTATCCGCCGTGTCTTTTGAGCTTTTAAATAGTTCATTTAAGCCATTTGGGTTGTCGATAAAAATTTCGGGACGAATGATTTTAACCTTTACTGGACTAAATCTAAATCGTAAAATTTCAAATAAAGAAAACTCACCCTCGATGCGCGGAATATTTAAATATTTAGTGTCATAAATTTTATTGTTTTGGTCGTCGATTTTAATATCTTGATAGGCTATTGAAATCTGATTAATAGCGACCTTAAAGCTTCCGTAATAGGTAAAATTTACGAGCGTTTCCTTGATTTTAATGGAATTTTCATAATTTGCGCTTAGATAATCTTGAATTTTATTGGTAATATATTTGATTTCACGGGGCTTGCTGGATACTAAAACCAAAAAATAAAATAAAATTAACCCTATAAAAATTGTTAGGGAAAAAGAAATTTTATAAAAAAAAGGTAATTTAAATTTTATTTTAGGAATTTTTTTATGATTTTCTCCATCGTCATATCCTGTAGTTTTGTAGGGGTTGTGGGTTAGTTTTTGTTGGTAATTTTTATTTTTTTTGGAAAATAATTGATATTTTTTGGCAAGGTTTTTTGATGGTTTTTTAAACATATTTTGTTAACAAATCACAATTTTAGATATTTCTATTTAAAAATTTAAAGAATTTTTTTAAAAAATCTAGTGATTAATTCTATATTCTGGGATAATTATTACGGCAGTATTTTTTTTGTGATCAACCATCTCAAAACGACAATTTTGACGATTCAATGCCTTAAAAATTTTCTCCTTATTGAGAAAAATATCATTATAATTTTTTACCGAGTCATAGTTAAAAACTAATACAATTTGCTTCAAATGATCAAGCATTGCACTAATTCTTATTTTACTAGAAATTTCTGCTTTGGCAATGTCAAATAAAATCAGGCCAAATACTTCGATAAGGGTAATTCTATCAATTTTGATGGAAGGAAGAAGGTGCATATTATGTGGATTGGCGACCTCAATTTTCTTTTCAAAATTCTCATCAATATTTTCTAAGAATTCATTAATAAAATCGCCAAGCTGGATAATTTCTTCCTCGGCTTTTAGCTTAGAATCAATTAAACTACGATCTAATGAATTATTAATTACCGCTCGCAAACTTACGGAATTTAGATAAATTTTCTTAATTTCTTCAAGATAAGAACGATGCGGAAGCGGACCATAAGGCTCATTTTTAAGATTTCCAGAAATTTCAGTAATTACATCCAAATAATTAAATACATCCTTTGGAAGCATTACTGCAATTTGATTTTTTAAATTAGAAATTTGACCTTGATGCACATCATCAACTCGCTTAGAATTTTCGGTTTTTTCTTTAACTTTGGCGATTAATAAATCAAAATCAATTGGCTTAACCAAATAATCATTGGCACTAAGATTTACGCCTTTAAGCACATTTTCTTTTTGTCCAAGCGCCGTTAAAAAAATAAAAGGAATCGCCGAGTTTTTTAAACCCGTAGTGTCACGAACCATTTTAAGTAAACCAAAACCATCAAGCTTTGGCATCATAATATCAGAGATAATTAAATCTGGGCGATGTTCAATAAATAATTCATAAGCATGATAACCATTTTCTGCTTCGACCACCTCATAACCCTCATCGCGTAATATATCGGAAATATTGGAGCGGATGTCAATTTCATCCTCAACACATAATATTTTTATTTTTTGATCTGACATATTTTTAAGGCTTTTTTTGAAAAAACTGGTTTAATAAAATTAATTTAAACTTTATTAAAGTAAAATCAATTATTAATTAAACATTAAAATTTTGCTTATTTGCAATTTTCATTTTGAGGCAAAAAAGAAATTTATGAATTTATAATTTTAGAGCCCTCAAAATTTTGTAAAATTTTTAACACTAATTGCGAATTATAATTTTGGCTTGAAATTGAGGCATCGCCAACGAAATCATTCGTAGCACCAACATTATTATCAACCTCAAATTCTGTGGCTTGACCATTATTTTGTTGCTCTAATTCTAATAAAATATTTTTTAAATCAGGCAAAGCCACTAAATGACAAATTCTAATCATTAAAATTTCAAAAAACATTCGGGCAGGATTCATCAAATTACTTTCCGCTTTGGCTTTAGAGAGTAGTTGCCAAATTCGTAGCAATCGAGATAAATCATTATTCTGGGCAAAATCTTGCAATTTATTTAATTGATTGGCAGAGAAACTATTGGTATTAATATTGTTAATGGTTTTTAAAATTATTACATTATGTAAAAGTTCAAGCAAATCCAGCATTAATTGCGAAATATCAGAAGAGGATTGATAAATTTTCAAGAAACTTTGTTGAGCTTTTGAGAAATCTCCATTGAGTAAATTTTCAAATAATTCAAGGACTAAATTGCGGTCATTCATGCCCAGCATTTTTTCCACAATATCGCTAGTCAAAAGCTGTTGATGATTGTTGCTTGCCAAAGCTTGGTCAAGAAGCGATAGAGAATCACGAACCGAACCTTCCGAAATTTTTGCTATCAAATTTAAAGCCTGCTCATGAGCTTCAAAACCCTCTTTGGCGAGAATATTTTTTAAATGCAAGACAATTTCATTTTCATCGAGACGACGCAAATCAAATTTTTGACAACGCGACAAAATGGTTTGCGGAACCTCGCGAATTTCGGTAGTAGCAAAAATAAATTTTACATCGGCTGGAGGCTCTTCAATGGTTTTTAAAAAAGCGTTAAATGCCGAGTCGCTCATCATATGAAATTCATCGATAATGTAAATTTTATAGCGGGCTTCAACTGGCTTATATGCAATTGATTCAATGATTTGCCTAACATCATTAACTCCAGTTTTACTGGCTGCGTCAAGCTCCAAAACATCTTGGTGATGAGAATTGCTAATGGCAACACAATTTTTGCAAACTCCACAAGCCAAACCCTGATTTCTGGTTTCGTCATTTAAACAATTTAAGGTTTTGGCGATAATGCGCGCGGTGGTAGTTTTGCCAATTCCTCGAATACCGTGTAAAATATAGGCATGGTGCAGGCGATTATTTTTTATGGCATTGGTTAAAGTTTTAACCAAAACATCTTGACCAACTAATTCATCAAAGTTTTGCGGACGATATTTTCTGGCTAAAACTACATAAGATGATGACATTATTTATTTGCAAATTTAAATTGAGGTATCTTATAAGAAAAGTTATGTAAAAAGTGGAAATGACCCGACCAAATAAGATTTGGGATGCTTTCTTTCAAATCTGACCCGGTAAAATTATCAATCGCCCATTTCCACCAAAAATTATTTTGGATTATTTTAAAAAATTAATCAACCTAGTTTTTTATTTAAATGAATTTATTGCCAAAATTTCTACTTCTGGGCTTAATAAATTTTCTTTGATATTTTCAGTTTTAGTCAAATCGGTTGATAAATATTTTAAAGCCGAGTCACAAAAAATAGTGCCTACCACCCCTTTAAAATCGGTAGCCTCAAGCAATTTTAAAGCACCGATAAAATTTCCGCCCGTTGAAATTCCAACCGATAATCCTGCCTTATTAATTTTTTGTGCCATAATTATGGCGTCGCAGTCATCTACACTAACGATTGGCTTAAGTTGATTTAATTTTAAAATTTCTGGAATAAATTCATCGGAAATTCCTTGAATGCGGTGGGCACCAATTTTTTTTCCGCCAGTGCTTAGAGTTGGCGAATTTAAAGGCTCAAGCGGGTGGCAACTTACCTCAAGATTTTTACTTTGGCAAAATTTTAAGAATCCCATAATGGTTCCGCCAGTGCCAACTCCCGCCACAAAATGCGAAGGTTTTTCGGCGATATTTTCCATTTGTGCAAAAAATTCCGGAGCGGTCGAAAGAAAATGCGCATTAACATTTTCAATATTGGTAAATTGTTGCGGACAAAAAACATCTTTAGATTTTGCAACTAAATTATTTGCATCTTCAATTGAACGAATAAATCCACCCTCTTCTTTCGAAATCTTTACCACTTCGGCGCCATAAAGTTTGATAGCATCATAGCGTTCCTTGCTAAGCCAATCGGGCATTATAATTTTTACCTTATGTCCAAGATTAGCTCCAAGCGCGCTAAAAGCAATGCCGGTATTGCCACTAGTGGCCTCAATAATTAAATCACCTTCCTTGATTAAATTATGTTGATAAGAATATTTTAAAATATGCAAAGCGATGCGATCTTTAATAGATCCGCTATAATTTTGGGCTTCATATTTACCGTAAATTTTTAGGATTTTATTTTTATATTTAAAGACAACTTCAATTAGAGGGGTATTGCCAAAAAGGCAGGAAATTTCATCAATTTTTTTAAGCTGTTGTTTTGACATTATATTTTAATAAAATTAGTTAATACTTCTTGATGGCTAGTTAAATAAAACTGATCTAGTGAAATAATATTAGTTAATTTATATTTTGAGTCAATAAGAATTTTGGTATCGCGAGCTAGTGTTTGCGGGTTACAAGAGATATATTGCACCGCTTTAACATCGGCCTTGGCAATATTTATAATTTGCGGTTCAGCGCCATTTCTAGGCGGATTAATTACAATATTGTCGAATTTATTTAATTCTTTGCAACTAAGTGGGTCATTATATAAATCGCGTTCAAACGCTAGAATTTTTGAGGATAATCCTAAATTTTTAGCGTTATTTTTAATGGATTTAATCATATTTTCGCTACCTTCAAAACAAGATGATTGCTTAATTTGCCTGACTAGGGCAAAGGAATATAATCCACAACCCGCATATAAATCTAGATTTGTTGGTTCATAAGAGTATTTGGAAATATTTTGTTGTAAAAAATCGATAATAATTTTTAAACCTTCAACCGATGGCTGAATAAAGGCATCGCTGGGCATTTCAATTTTTTGGTCATTTACTAAAATATAGTTATTTTTATAGGAAAAGAGCAAGTAAATTTCGTTTTTAATTTTTAGAGAAATATTGATGGAATTTGCCTTGCCAAACTCGATTAACATAAGTTCGTCATCATGATTAAGCGCGTCTTTTACAGTAAATATCACATCCAAAACATTGTCAAAGCTGGTGATATTTACTTGAGAAATTTTGCCCCTTGGAAATTTATTCAAGAATTTTTGTAAAATTACCAACAAATCATTTATGGCATCATTGGCAAAAATTACATTCAAAGTTGGAATGATTTTTTTGGTTCTTTCTTGAAAAGTTCCGAGCTGATTATTGGCATTTACCGCCATATTAATTTTACGACGACTATTGGCACAAAGCCAGATATATTCAATGTCTAAATCATATTTATCAAAATATTTTTTGATGTTAGCAATTTTTAAATCCTGAAATTTTTTGACTTCATCTTCATTTATTTTTGACATCTTTCAATTTTTTTAATTTAAGAACATCAACCATTATTTTTAAGCTTCCGCTAAGATATGAGCTTAAAAAATAAACCAAAGTTCCAATAAAAATGGTAAAAATTAAAGCAAAAATTTTGTTAAAATTATTTAAAGAAAATAAGTAATTACTAATATAAATAGTAAAACCCATTAGAATTGTTGGAAAAGCAATAATTAATAATTTTTTTGTAAAATCTTTTTGAAAATAAAAATATTGGCGTTTTATTGAGATTTTAATTAGCATCAATAAATTTAAATAGCTTGAAATAATTGACGCCAAAATTATTCCAACAAAACCAAATTCTAAAATGAAAAAAATATAATTAAAAACAATATTGTTAACTAAGCACAAAATGGCGATTTTCATCGGGGTTTTGGTGTCGCTTCTGGCAAAAAAAGCTGGCTCCATTACCTTAACCAAAACAAAAGATGGCAAACCAAATGAATAAAACATCAAGGCTTTGGCGACCAAAACCGCCTCATTTTCACCAAAGGCTCCCCTCTTAAATAGCACATCAATTATTGGATAAGACAAAATAGTTAAGGCTAAAGTGGCGGGTAAAACCAAAATCAAACCAGCCTCGATGGCAATATTTTGTAAATTATTAGCCTGCTCAAATTCCTGATTTTTTAGCCTTCTCGTTAAATTTGGCAATAAGGCGATGCCAATAGCAATGCCAATCATGGCAAGCGGAAGTTGATTAATTCTATCGGCATAATAAAGGTAAGATATTGCTCCAAAAATAGCACTAGCAAAAATTGAATCAACCAGCAAATTAATTTGCATTACATTAGCCCCGATAATTCCGGGTAATAATTTTTTAAAGAATTTCTTAATGTCGTAATTGAATTTTGGAATTTTAGGATATACCAAATATCCCTGACGATAAACACCATAACACAAAAATAAAAATTGTAATAAGCCAGCAATCAAAACACCGAAAGACAAGGCATAGCCATAATTTGGAAATTTTGTACCAAAGGCGATAATCATTAAAATTAAAGTTAAATTTAAAATGATGGGTGATGAAGCGGGAATGGCAAATTTGTTAAGAGAATTTAAAATTCCTGAAAATAACGACACCAAAGATATGAAAATTAAATAAAAAATTGTAATGTGCGAGAAACTAATTAAAAGCCTTGATTTTTCTGGGTCGCTAAAAAATCCTGGGAATAATAATTTCATGAAAAAAGGCATAAAAATTTGCATAATCAACACAAAAATCAACAAAGCATAAAGTAAAATTGAAAAAATATTGGCAACGAAATATTTTACTTGTTCATGATTTTTGGGGTCTTTGTGATCGGCAATTTTTTCGATAAAAATTGGCACAAAAGCCGAATTAAATGCCCCTTCGGCAAAAATTCTACGAAAAAAATTAGGTAAGCGAAAAGCGCCAAAAAAAGCATCGGACAAAATACTTACCCCAACAAATTTAGCGATTAAAATGTCACGAATAAATCCTAAAATTCTGGAAATTGAAATAAAAAAAGAAATGGTGAAAAATGATTTAAACATATTTAAGCAACTTCAAGCATAAAATCTTCGGCGATATTATATGGAATCACCATAATTGGAGCCATAATTTTATTTCCAACTCTACCAACTATTTTAGGCAAAACCACATTATCGGATTGCGACTTTTCGGATTTGCCAAAAATCAACAATTTACAATCATTGAAAATACCAACTTCCTTGGTGATTTCTTCAACAATTTCTCCTTCACGCACACTCATTGTTGGCAAAATATTGTTGCTGGCACAGACATTGTCGATTAGTTTCTTCAAATGTTTTTGCATCCGTAAATGCTTTTGGTTGGAAATGGCAACACTGCCGAAAAGCAAGTTTTTATGCGATCCTTCAATTACCGCCAAAATATGCAGTTTTGCTTGATTTTTCTTGGCAATTTTAATTGCCTGAAGCAAGATTTTTTCGGAATTATTTGATAAATCCAAACAAATTATAATTGTCGACATATTTATTTTTTAACGAATTTTATGAAAAAATAATTTGTTATTAAGGCAACTAAAATCGCCAATAATACTGCAATCAAACCATAAATGAAGGAGTGGTTGCGAGAAAAATTTGTGATTTCAGAATTTATTCCAACCTGTTCAACAAAAATTGGAATTGATTGGTAAGATAAAATCGTGCCATTATTAACAAGATATATTTCTACAATATAAGTTCCAAGCAAAATATTTGCTGGAAAATCTATCATGATTTTGAAAAGAGTTTCATCAAGAAAATTGATGTTTTTTGGTTGCGATTCATAATATTTTTTTTCTTCCATTAATTCGACCATTTTTAAACGAAATTCATTGATTTTATTGGGCGACAATTTGCTTGAAACATTAAATTTGATATTATTTTTTCCAAGTTCATATTCTCTTAAACTTTCTTCAATTAATTGACCATGATTAAAGGTCGAAAATAGGCTGTAAAAGCTAAGAGCCTGCTTAAACTTTACTCTTTCGCCATTATACCAAACTCCCAAAATATTTTCTTTTTTATTAACAATGAAATCTTTTTTTGGACCACGAATTGTAATTACCACATTTCCAGCGTCGCTTTTGGCACCAAATAATAAGATTTGAGCCCCCTCAAATTCGGTATTAACTTTAATTTCATTCGAAGAAATGCCAGAAATCAATGGAGCACCAAAAGAGTTTTCGCCAAGAGATAAAAATAAAAATGTGAAAAAACTTAGCAAAAATTTCATTTTAAAATATCGAGAGAATAAATATTTTCAGGGGTGGTAAATAGTTGTATCATCATTTTAATACAAATGGCAACCAACAACAAAGCCAAAAAAGTTCGAGTGGCTTGTGCATCAACGCGGTAGGCAATTCTTGAACCAATTTGAGCTCCAATTGCCGAGCTAATAATCATCAACACCGCCAAGACTATATCCACATTATTGCCAGCAACTGCCTGTAAAAAAGTAGCATTGCTAGCGATAAAAACAATTTGAAATAACGAAGTTCCAACCACCAAATGTGATGGCATTTGTAGAATATAAATCATGGCAGGAATCATCAGAAATCCGCCACCAATTCCCATTAATGAAACTAAAATTCCAATCCCAAAACTCAGGGCTATTGGCACAAATATACTGATATAAATTTCAGATTTAGAAAAATAAGTTTTAGCAGGAAGTTTTTCGATTCTTCGAATAAGCCACTCAAATTTAATTTTATCGTCATAATGATGATGCCAATCCATGCCAAATTTTTTATCGATAAAATTACGAAAGCTGTCTGAAAGCATAGTCAAGCTAATTATTCCAAGAAAAACTACATAAGTAACCGCAATAACTAAATCGATTTGACCAGCATTTTGCAATACTCGAAAAATCGAAACACCAAGCGACGAGCCAATAATTCCGCCAATTGCCAAAAATATTCCCATTTTAATATCGACATTGCCTTTTTTAAAATGCGCAAGTAAGCCAGAAAAGGAAGCGGAAATAATTTGATTGGTTGAAGTAGCCACCGAAACTGCGGACGGCACGCCAATAAAGATTAAAAAAGGTGTTGCCAAAAAGCCCCCACCAATTCCAAACATACCAGCTAAAAAACCAGTGACTAATCCTAAAAACAAAATTAGGAAAATATTAACTGGAATTTCGGCAATTGGTAAATAAATTTGCATTAACTATGAAATATTTATGTTATTGTCGTATAAAAATAGATTTGAAAAATATTGATCATTGGCGATTGAATCGACAAAATCTTCAATTTTAATTAGAGCCAAACCCTTTAAAACATTAGTTTTATGATAATAAATGGTTGATAAAACTATTCCCAGTTCTTTTGGCTCAATATCTGGATCTTCAAATGATTTTTTGTTAAAAATCGCTTGATTTTTTAAAT
Source organism: Rickettsiales bacterium (assembly GCA_023256705.1). Lineage (GTDB taxonomy): Bacteria > Pseudomonadota > Alphaproteobacteria > Rickettsiales > UBA1997 > CAILUF01. Next base: position 1,474 of record JALREU010000031.1, on the reverse strand, counting down.
TACATAATATTAATCTTTCATCTTGAATTTGTAAAGAATTAAAATCATTATTTTTTTCAATAATTTCTCTCAACTCTTGATTAACATTAATAACTTCAAATAAAAATATTTTTTTACGAATTTGCCCACGATAATGATTTCTTGCAGTAGTTTCTTGACCAACATAACAACCTTTTTTATAATCAATTGCATTCAAATCATATTCGGCAATATAAGATTTGTCGTCAGTTAAGTCGTAATATCCTTCGGGCAGTTTTTGATAAATTCTTTTTTCATGATATTTAATTAAAAGCGGTTTATCGGAGTAAAATATTTGGTTTTTTTCATCATAAAGTCGATAGCCAAAGCCGTCGATTCTAGGGTCATCTTCACCAACCTCATTGGAAAAAAATATTTTAAAATCATCACGGATTTTGATTTCAACATTTGAACGCAATTTAAAAAAATTAAATTTTTTGGCGATGTCTTCAATACAGTTAATATGGCAATCCAGATAATAATTTTCTTTCTTTTTAAAAATAAAGAAATCCGCAAAAAATTTTCCGTTTGCATTTAAATTGGCTGTATAAATTAATGTTTTAGAGTCAAGTAAATTAATGTCGTTGGTAATTAATCCTTGCAAAAAATTTTTGGCATCAATACCAGAAATTTGTAAAATTTTTCTATCGCTTAAAAAAATCATTTTAAAAATTGGTTGTTTTATTAAATTATATTTTAACAAATTAAAAAATCAAAAAAAATCTTGAAATCTCAATCAAAATAACCTATAAATATAAATCAAATTTGCAGTTTATATTTTATTAAGATTCATTTGCAATGCTAAAAAAAATTTTAGGTTTTTCATTGTTATATTTTTTGTCATCTTGCCTTTTAATCGAGCCAATTCCTCGCGACTGGAATTGGGGATTAAAGCCACGCCCACTTACTGGGGTCAAAAATTTTCCATCAGCCAAAACTGAATATGGCAAAGGCTTTCGTGATGGCTGTTCATCCGCTCTAAATGCGGTGTCGAAAGGTATGTCTTCGGATTTGGATCCACGATTTGATTTTAAGAGAATGAATAAATCGGCAGATTATGGTGTTGGCTGGTTTGATGGCATTGAACAATGCACCTATATTGTTGATTGGGATGTACCGTAAATTATGCATAAAAAAATTTTTATCCTCACATTTTTATTTTTATTTTCTTGCAGAATGCCCGATAATTTTGGCTTTTACCAGCCAATTACTATGGATTTAAGAGTGCCAGATGGCCCGCCTGAATTTAAAGCGGGTTGGCATGCGGGTTGCAAATCCGCCCTTGCTAATCGTAACTTCCAAAATTCCTTTGTCTATCAAGACAAATATGGTCCAAATTATGGTCAAGGCACTTTTCAACATGATTCGGCATTTCAAACCGGTTGGCGTGTTGCCTTCTATGCTTGCGTAACTCATGCAGGTATGTTTACCACCTTTAACTCAATGCAACATATGC
>JALREU010000319.1 GCA_023256705.1 Rickettsiales bacterium | reverse complement strand
CCTTATTCAGCATCTTCGACAAGTTACTATTGCAATGATCCAGTTTATAATAATTTATTAACAGCATCTTTCCCGGCCTGTACATCATCACAAACTTTAACATCAACCTCAAATTCATGTACAAAAATTTCTTGTTCAACTACATCTTTAAATACAACTCAAACTTCAATATTTATTGGAAATAGTCAATCATTAACTTGTGCATCTGGTTATTATTCTGCCACTGGAATTACAACTAGCTGTATTGCAGTTAATGCGATAAGAGCAGGAGATCTAGCTTCAGTTCCAAGTACTGGTGCTTTAACAAATACTACAGGAACTTGTGCGAGAATTAAATGTAATATTCCTGCAAATTCAAATCTTACAATTGCCGATGCAACTCAAGTTGATTTCACTGGATCAACCCCAGTAAGTTTAACCTGCAAAGCTGGATTCTCCAGTTCTTTAGGTGCAACTTCTCCATCTTACACTTGTACTGGAACTAATTCAGCCACTGGAACTTATTCACAAAATGGAACTTGTAATGCAATAGTTT
>JALREU010000318.1 GCA_023256705.1 Rickettsiales bacterium | reverse complement strand
ATCTGAAAATTATAATGATCCAATTAATGATTTAGAGTTAGCTAAAAAAGAAAAGAAACTTTCCAATGAATTTATAGCTCTTGGGATAGGAAAAAAAATTATTATTAAATAATTGCATTTATTAAGTTTATTGCTTTAAAATTATGAATGCCTTTTATTTTTTATTAAAATAGTTCAATTTTTTTGACAATTTTATTTACAATAAATTCATTATTTTTTATTATTAAAAAAATTTTTTTTAAAAATTTAAAAATTAAATTCGCATGAATATTCCAATATTATCAACCCTAATTTTCTTGCCAATAATTTGTGCAGTTTTTTTACTAATTGTTAGATTTAAAAATTCAAAAATTTATTTTGGCTACGGCTTAGTTGTCAGTATATTAAATCTTTTTCTAGCTATTATCTTAACCTCACAATTCGATTTAGAAAAAAAAGAGTATCAATTTAGTGAAGTTTTTAAATTATTTTCTTTATATGATATAAAGTATTTTGTTGGTGTTGATGGTATATCTTTGGCCATGATTATATTAACT
>JALREU010000317.1 GCA_023256705.1 Rickettsiales bacterium | reverse complement strand
AAGTTTCCACATGAACTACGCAACTTTTCGCAAACAAAGAGCGCCCTACATGTACCCGTCGACAAACCACTCTCGCGCACGCTGCTTAGAAAACTAATTAAAGGGTTTTAGCCCCTACTTCATCCCCAGCCACTTACCAAGTTTCATTCGCCGCCCACCCCGCGACATCGGTATGCCCGTCTTCTTCGACACTCGCCTCTTGGCTTTAGTCACCCCAAGCGCACGCTTCCACGAAAACGATAAACCAGGACCAAGTTTCATACAGCCTCCCGAATCAACCCCAACCTAGTTCACTAACCACACCCACAAATACCACCAGTGGATCAACCTGCGCACCAACCCAAACCCCCGCGCACAAGATTTTGACCCTCTCCTTGTAAGGGAGATGCTCTAGCCAACTGAGGAGAGGTCCGGCGCAGATAACTAAACGTTAATTAAAAGCGCCGAGTATCGCGCCAACAACCACGAAATTGAGCACGTCATTGCCGACCTCAATAAGCCAGACCCTAAATCCGTGGCCTGCGAAAAGTCGGTGAC
>JALREU010000316.1 GCA_023256705.1 Rickettsiales bacterium | reverse complement strand
AGTGCATCAAACTCTCCAACTACAAATACAGAAAAAATCATTGGTTCAAAATCAACTAGCGACAGTAATATCGAAAAACTCGATGCTGTAAATCAACAAAACCTTAATAAAATATTCGATGCCTGTAATATTGATTATAATTTTTTCATCAATGGCGCAAAAATGGCGTTTGAAATGGTAATTAATTCATTTGCCAAAGATGATCTCGGAACACTTAAAATGTTATTATCTGATAAAATTTATCAAGGCTTTGAAATGGCCATTAAAAATCGCCAAAATCTTAATCATAAACTAAATACCAACCTAATTTCGGTTGATGGCGCAGAGATAGTTTCGGCTCTTCTGATTGATAATTTTGCTTCGATTGTGGTCAAAATATCATCCAAACAAATCAACTATATCACCGATAAAGATCAAAATATAATCCAAGGCAAAAAAGAGGAAATTTCTGAAATTTTTGATATTTGGACATTTAAAAAAGATATCAACAACGCAAATCCAAATTGGTTAGTATCAGCAACTTCAAGTTAATCAAAT
>JALREU010000315.1 GCA_023256705.1 Rickettsiales bacterium | reverse complement strand
CGCCGATTTTATTGTTACAGAGGAAATGATCAAACACTTTATTAGAAAAATTCATAAGAGAAATGCCTTTGCAAACCCAAGAATTATTATTTGTGTACCAACAGGATCAACGCCAGTTGAAAGAAGAGCTATTCAAGAAGCTGGTTATGCGGCTGGAGCACGTAAAGTACAACTTATAGAAGAACCAGTTGCAGCAGCTATAGGAGCGGGTCTTCCAATATCAGAAGCTCAGGCATCTATGATTGTTGATATAGGTGGTGGAACAACTGAGATTGCAGTCATGTCTTTAGGTGGAATTGTTTACTCTCATTCTTTAAGAATTGCTGGTGATGCAATGGATACAGCAATTATTAATTTTATGAAGAAAAAATTTAATTTATTGATTGGAGATTCAACAGCAGAAAGAATTAAAAAAGAAATAGGGTCCGCAATACCAACGGGATCTGAAAAAACTTTTTTAATGAAAGGAAGAGATATTAGAACTGGGACTCCAAAAGAAGTTATTTTAACTGAAAAAGATACTGCTGAAGCTTTAGAAG
>JALREU010000314.1 GCA_023256705.1 Rickettsiales bacterium | reverse complement strand
CTACTTCTAAAGTTGTTGCTGATATAGTGTCTCCGTCAAAATTATTTGAGAAATCGCATGGAAATTCTTCTGTAGTTTGAATTGATTAATAATCCATTTTGTATATAATTTTTATTGTAGATTATTTTTAAAATAAATTAATTTTTTTACTCATGATTAAGTTTGAAAATAGCTGGTATCAAGAATTTTCCGCAGATTTTTATCAAAAAATAAATCCACAAGTTTTTCCTAATCCGGAATTGATTTATTTTAACCAAAATTTGGCGAAGGATTTAAACATTAATTTCACAAAAAATTCTTTAAATCAAATCTCTGATATTTTTTCGGGCAAAAAAATTCATCAAACTTCAAAACCCATCGCTTTGGCGTATGCCGGCCATCAATTTGGTAATTTTGTTCCTCAACTCGGTGACGGAAGGACGGTTTTGCTCGGCGAAGTCAAAGTAAATAATCGATATTTTGATATACAATTAAAGGGCAGTGGCAAAACCAAATTTTCTCGTGGTGGCGATGGTTTGGCAACTTTGGAATCAGCCCTA
>JALREU010000313.1 GCA_023256705.1 Rickettsiales bacterium | reverse complement strand
TCCTTTGGCAAAAGTTCCTACATTAATTGCAAACAATGTATCTTTTTTTGATTCACCTGTAATAGCTGAATATATTGACCATAAGAGTGATCCGCCTTATTTAATACCGAGGGATTTTGATAAAAAAATATTAGTCAAAAGATGGGAGGCGATAGCGGATGGATTATGCGATGCCGCTGTAGCGATTATGTTGGAAAAACGTAAGTCCATTTCGCAACAAAATGCTGATCTCTTTGAAAAGCAAATAAAAAAAATAAAACTAAGTTTGGAATGGCTGAATCGCGAAATAGAAGACAAAAAATATTACCTGGAGAATAAATTTTCTTACGCTGATATAGCAGTTGGATGTGCTTTGGGATACGTTAAATTGAGATACCCTGAAATTGACTTTGAAAAAGAATATTTAAATTTATATCATCTTTATTTTCTAAATAATTTAAAATATTAAAATATTTTGATTTAAAATCATTAAAATCATTAAAAGTTTTAAAATTTTTACTTCTTTTAAAATAAATATTTCTACTTACTTCTGAAGAAAAATT
>JALREU010000312.1 GCA_023256705.1 Rickettsiales bacterium | reverse complement strand
ATCAAAATAATCGAGGTGAAGAGGATGATAATCACAATATCAACGGACAAAGTTATTCAAATAATCACCAAAATTACAATTCTAAAAACCACGAAGAAGAAAATGCCGATGGCGAATCAATAACAACTGGCTCATATTCTGTTGAAGATGAAGTTTCGGAATATGGTGGCAACATTTATAACATTCATAAACGCTTCAATATTCAAGAAGTTATAAAACCCAATCAACTTATCTTGGTACAAGTATCAAAGGAAGAAAGAGGTAATAAGGGCGCTTCAATGACCACTTACATCTCAATCGCCGGAAAATACTGCGTTTTAATGGCCAATACTCCAAATAAGGGTGGAGTTTCTAAAAAAGTTGATAATTTTCGCGATAGAAAAATTTTGCGCTCCATATTAAGTGAAATTAATATCGGCAATGATCGTTCAGTTATAATTAGAACCGCAGGAGTTGGCAAAAAACCCGAAGAAATCAAGCGTGATTGCGAATATCTTAATCGCCTGTGGGACAATGTCAGGGAAATATCGCAAAACTCTAAAGCC
>JALREU010000311.1 GCA_023256705.1 Rickettsiales bacterium | reverse complement strand
GATAATGAATAGGATTATATTCATTTTCAAATTGGCGAACGACCCAAACATTTTTAATGTTAAATTTAGTAATTTTTTTATTAGTAGATTTTTCAATATAATTTTGTGTAGCCTTTTGTAAAAAATTTTTTAAATATTTATTAATAAATGTCTTTGGAAGTTGTAATTCTTGACTAACTTGTCCAACTAACTCTTTGCTATAATCAAATCTTTTTGAAAGATTTTGATTATCAACAATTTTATCAATTTCTTTATTTATTTTATTTATAAGATTTTTTGGAATTTTTAATTTTGCAATTCTTGGACCAAAGGGAGCCAAGACATTTACATTATTAGTCATTATAATTTTGTAGGATTAGGTTGTCCTTTATAGACTATATTTGGATTAAATTTTTTTCTTTTTTCTTTAAACGGAATTTGCTTTTTTTCTTTGTGTCAGCCTTTTTTGCTGGAGCTTCTTTTTTTGCCGTTGCTTTATTTTTTAATTCTTCTTGGCTCATTTTTATTTTTTCGTAATTGTTAATTTTTTACCTGCGATGGCAATT
>JALREU010000310.1 GCA_023256705.1 Rickettsiales bacterium | reverse complement strand
CCCTTCATAAATATATCCATAATCTACCTGATGCGCATTATTAAAATATGAAGCAAAAATTTGATATTGGAGTTATTGGCGCTGGTTTATCTGGATTAACTTTAGCAAATTCACTTTTGAGTAAAAAAATTAAGAATTTCATTTTATTTGAGAAAGATCGCATCCTAAAAAATGACAAAACATATAGTTTTTGGTCTGGACCAGGATTATTGGATATAAGAAAAAAATTAAATATTAAAATTAAAAAAGAATGGTCTCAAATAGAAATTAAGGTAAAAGATGAGTCCTATATTATTGATTTAGGTGATTATCGATATGCATGTTACGAATCACAATTAGTTCTGCAGGAACTTTATAAAAGAGTGGTTAGAAAGGGAATTAAAGTTGAGCGGGGAAATATAATTAAGCATATTAAAAAAATTAATGATAACTGGGAAATTTCTCTAAATAAGAAAAAAATATTACTAAAAAACTTAGCTGATAGTAGGCCAAATAACAAATTTGAAGATAAGTATCCGTCTTTAAAGCAAGTATTTATAGGTTCTG
>JALREU010000030.1 GCA_023256705.1 Rickettsiales bacterium | reverse complement strand
GAATTGGAATATGGCGAAGACCGCACCGCTTCCAATCTTTCATTAATTGCTATCGAAATTAATAATTTACAAATTGAACTCGAAAAATTAGAAGAGCAATGGCTTGAATCGGAGTTAAATTAAGAGTTTTTGTATTTAAACAAATACTCTTTTGATATTTTATTATTTAATTAATTTTCAAATTCTAATTCATCTGAAATATTATCATTAACAGGAGTTTCTTGATTATTGATTTTGGTTTCATCATCATTTTTTTCTATAATTTCTGGCAAGAATTCTTCAACTGCAAAACAAGGAATATAAAGCTTATGAAGCAAATATTTTTCGGTTTTAAATAATTTTACCTCATTTAAATTTTTAATATCACAAATTCCTTCATAGCCTTTAAGCTCTTCGCCATTTTTTAAAAAAATACAATTCTTTTTTTCGATTTCTTCCTTGATTTTGTTGGTTTCGTTGTTGTTATAATAAATTTGAATTTGCTTGTAGGTATTTTGGGTTGAACAGGCAAGAATTCCTTCTTTGGCTACCACTTTATAATCAACGGTAATTTTTTTACTCAAACCAGAATATTCTTCGCTACAAGCAACCAACATAAATTTGGCGAAGATAAAGGTAAAAATAACAGTAAAAATAATTTTAAGCATTCATCTTATTTTTTGATTTTATAAAGCGAATTTAGGTAAAATAAAATTAATCTTTTAGCCAAATCTTCTTCAGCACTAGCTGGGTCGATGGCAATTAAATCATTTTTAAGTTGCATGTCACAATCTTGATTAAAATAACCATTTAACTCATAGCATCTATCATGATTTTTACAAGCATTATCAACCTCATCAAGAGCAATTGGCTTCATTGAAGCCACTGGATAAAGCGGTCCGCAATAATTACCGTAAATTGGAAAACTTAGATTTTCTTTATTTACCTCTTTTTTGGCACATGAAAAATTTAAAAATAATGTCAACAAAATTAAGAATTTCATTTTAATTTATATTTGTAAATTGTGTCATTATAAATAGTGATTTCATTGCCTTTAACTTCAATCTCGCCACAATTTTTAAGATCTTGCAAAATTCTTGAAAATGTTTCAGGCTTAATATTAAGATAAGAGGCAATTACTGCTTTACTAAATTTTAAATTAATCACATTATTATCTTTATTATTTTCAAATGCAAGTGATTGAAAAAATTGTAAGATTCTAAATTTGGCATTTACCGATTTATGCAAGGTAAGCAAATTTAAAATTTTATAATTTTTTGCCACTATTTCTTTGAGAAGATTGTTGCTAAAAACTAAATTATTTTTGGTTAATTCTAAAATATAATTTATGGGGATTGCTAAAATTTGACACTCTTCATTGCAATATGAACTAAAGACAAAATTTTTGTTAAAAACATCGCCAATAATATCGCCTTCACAAAGAAGTTGAGTTATATAACGATTACCTTTGTTGTCATTTTCAAAAAGAATTGCTGAACCTTTGATTAAAATATAAAAAAACTTTATTTCTTGCTCTTTAAAGAACAAAATTTTATTTTTTTTAACATTATTTAATGTTGCAAATAAAGCAATATTATCAATTTCAAAAACTGAAATGTTTTTAAATATTGTCAAATTTTTGACGATATTTGGTATGTTTTTCGAGTGGTTATTCATTTTTTTTAGATAAAAATTAAATTTCTTGATCTATGTCAATTACAATTATTTTTTTTCAAATAAATTATTTGACGGGTTTAAGAGAATTTAATAAATTTAATATTACCTATTTGTTTATTTTAAATCTTATAAATATTAATATCAACAAAAAATATATGAAAAAAATATAAATTTATTATCATGAAAACAGCTTTAATTACTGGCATTAATGGTCAAGATGGTTCATATCTTGCAGAGCTTTTGCTTGCCAAAAATTATCGAATAATTGGCACTGTAAAAAACCAAGATTCAAATTTAATGAACATAAAAAATATAAAATCTTTAATTGAAATTTTATATTACGACCTCAATGAAAACAAGCGAATCGAAGAGATTATTCAACAATATTTACCTGATGAAATATATCATCTTGCTTCAAATAGTTTTGTGAGTTTCAATAATTTGGACGAGGAAAATTTTATCAAAATCAACTCCATTCCAGTTCAATATATTTTAAATTCAATTTATAAATTTACCCCAAATTCAAAATTTTTTCTAGCGGGTTCAAGCGAGATGTTTGGCTTATCAAATCAATCTCCGCAAAATGAAAATTCGGTTTTTGCTCCACAAAGTATTTATGGAAAATCTAAATTAAAAGCCTATGAAATTTTAAAAGATTTTCGTCAAAAAAATAAAATTTTTGCTTGTTGTGGAATTTTATTTAACCATGAATCTCCTAGGCGTAATCCGATATTTTTAACCAGAAAAATTACTCAATATGTAGCTAAAATTGCTTGTTGCGAAATAAAAAATAATGAAAAATTGGAGCTTGGCGACATTTATTCTGCTCGCGACTTTGGAGATGCCAGAACTTATGTTGAGGCAATGTATTTGATGTTGCAAAATCAATATTGCCAAGATTATATTATCGCTTCAAACCGACTTTATAAGATTATTGATATTTTGGAAATTGCCTTTGGCTATTTAAATTTGGATTATCGTGAATTTATAAAAATTAATCCCGATCTTATTCGTCCATCGCCGAAAATTCAGCTTTTGGGCGACAATTCCAAAATTATTCGAGAGTTAAACTGGCAACCAACTCAAAATTTAGATAAAATTATTTTTGAAATGATTGAAAATGACATTGCATTGCTAAAAACAAAAAATAAAATAAATTGAATATTGAATTTCCTTAAAAAATTAAATTTTAATAATAATTATGAATATTATCCCATTCGATAAAAGAGATGGTTACATTTGGCAAAATGGCGAAATTGTTAACTGGAACGACGCCAAAGTGCATGTTTTAAATCATGGCTTACATTATGCTTCATGTGTTTTTGAGGGTGAAAGAATTTATAGCGGAAAAATTTTTAAAATTACCGAACATAGCCAAAGACTTCACGATTCAGCTCAAATGTTGGATTTCAAAATTCCTTATAGTGTTGAAGAGCTTAATGAGGCCAAAAAATTGATTTTAAAAAAACAAAATATTGTCGATGGCTACATGCGAGCCTTTGCTTTTCGTGGTTCTGAAAAAATGGCAATATCAGCTCAAGGCAACAAAATTCATGTGGCTATTGCTTGTTGGGAGTGGCCACCATATTATAGTGAAGAAGCAAGAAAAGCTGGATTAAAATTACGATTTGCTAAATATCGTCGCCCCTCACCTGATACCGCCCCTGTAAAATCAAAGGCGGCTGGGCTATATATGATTTGCACAATTTCAAAACACGAAGCTGAACGCGATGGCTATAATGATGCTATCATGCTTGATTATCGTGGCTATTTGGCTGAAGCAACCGGAGCCAATTTATTTTTAGTTATGAAAAATGGCGAGCTTCACACCCCTACTCCAGATTGCTTTTTAAACGGTATTACTCGTCAAACCATTGTTGACATTGCCAAAAAACGCAATATCAAAGTTGTTGAACGCCATATAATGCCAAACGAACTTAGTGATGCCATAGATTGTTTCTTAACAGGAACGGCAGCGGAAATAACCAGAATTGGTTCAATTGAAAATTACCTTTACCCAAATCCAGCACAAATGACGCTTGATTTAATGGAAGATTACCATAATTTAGTTCGTAAATAAACCTATGTTAAAACCCATTTTAGTAACAATTTCAAGCGCCCTATTTGCTTGGTTTTGTTGCTTTTTTTACCTAATCGCCATTTCTAAAAGTTCATTTAGTTACGACAGTATTTACCGAGTCAAATCGCATTTAGTTTTTGATAAGGAATTTTCTGGTAAGGCCAAAGTTTTAGATGGCGATTCAATTAAGGTCGGCAATAAAGAAGTTCGATTATTCGGGCTAGATGCCCCAGAATATAAGCAAAAATGCCTCGATAAAGACAATTTAGAATATAATTGTGGCATAAATTCAAGAGATTTTTTGCAAAAATTAATTGCCGGCAAAAAAGTTCGATGCACCTATGCATCAAAAGATAAATATGATAGATTTTTAGGAATTTGTTACCTTGAAAAACTTTCAATTAATGCTGAAATTATTAAAAATGGAATGGCGGTAATTTATAATTTTACCGAGTCTAGCGAAGAAATGAATGCCCTTGAAAATCAAGCAAAGGCTTCTAAAATTGGAATTTGGCAAGGCAGTTTTGAATTGCCAAAAGATTATCGTAAATCCAATCCAAGACTTAATTAATTTTATATATATGAAAAAAATCAAAATTGCCATTATTGGAGCCTCAGGATACACTGGAAGTGAGTTGATTCGTATTTTGCTTAATCATCCTTTGGTTGAAATTAAAGCTCTAATTGCCAATTCAAATGCTGGACAAAAAATTTCTCAATTATATCCGCATTTGATTCATTTTAATTTACCAGATTTAACCAAAATCGAAGAAAATAATTTTAAAAATATTGATGTAGTATTTGGTTGCCTTCCTCACACTCAATCGCAAGCAACTTTTAAAGAAATTTTGGCCAATCCCGAAAATTCTCATTTAAAAATTATAGATTTATCGGCGGATTTTCGTTTGAGCAATCCAGATGATTATCAATTTTGGTATGATCACGAGCATATCGCCAAAGATTTGCAAAGCCAAGCGGTTTACGCTTTGCCAGAAATTAATCGTCATAAAATTAAAAATGCCAAAATCATTGCCTGCCCTGGTTGCTACCCAACATCGGCATTACTTCCGTTAATTCCATTGTTAAAAAATCGATTGATTTCAGCACAAAATATTATTATTGATTCAAAATCAGGAACTTCAGGAGCTGGAAGAAGTGCAAAAATTGGCAATTTATTTTGCGAAGTAAATGAATCGGTAAAAGCTTATTCGATTGGCAAACATCGTCATATTGGCGAAATCGAACAAGAATTATCAATTGCCAATGGTGCTAAATTGCAAATCGAATTCACTCCGCATTTATTACCGATTAATCGTGGGATTATTTCTACAATTTATGCAAATTTAAATGATAATTTTCAAATTGCCGATATTCAAAATTGTTTAAATAATTTTTATGAAAGCGAATATTTCGTTGAAATCATTGATGGCGAGCCAAATATCAAAGATGTGGCTGGCACTAATTTATGCGTTATTACTGCCAAAAAAGGTAGAAATTCTAATCAAATAATCTTGGTTAGCGTTATCGATAATTTATGCAAAGGGGCTTCAGGTCAAGCTGTTCAAAATATGAATATTGCCTTTGGTTTCGATGAAAATGAAGGCTTAAAATTTAGTGCAATTTATCCATAAATAAAATGTCGACAATTTTTGCACTCATCTCTTCACCTCATGCATCAAGCGTTGCCGTAATTCGAATTTCTGGACCAAAAGCTTTTGATTGCATTAGAGAATTTGGATTTAAGAAAAAAATTACTCCAAGATTTTGTTATTTTCATCAACTTAAAATTAAAAATTCTGATGAAGTTTTAGATGAAGCCTTGATCACCTTTTTTCCAAATCCTCAAAGTTTCACTGGCGAGGATGTTGTGGAAATAAGTGTTCACAATTCACCCTTTATTATCAATCAAATTTTGTTGACTCTTGCAAATATTGAAGATGTAAGACATGCGCAGGCTGGAGAATTTTCAAAGCGAGCCTTTCTTAATGGCAAGATTGATTTAATTCAAGCCGAAGCCATTCCTGATTTAATTGCCAGCGAAACCAAGGCACAACACCGCCAAGCTATACAACAACTCCAAGGTAATCTTGGCAAAATTTACGATAATTGGCGACAACAAATTCTAGAAATTTCCGCCTTCATTGAAGCTCTTATTGACTTTCCTGAAGATGATTTGCCAGCATCTATTTACCAAAATATCAAAGATAAAATTGCCTTACTAACAGCCGAAATTCAAAATCATTTGAATGATAATAAAATCGGCGAGAAAATTAAAAATGGCATCAACTTAGCTATAATTGGCGCTCCAAATGTTGGAAAATCTAGTTTAATAAATTTACTTGCCAATAGTGAAGTGGCAATTGTTTCAGAAATTGCAGGCACTACTCGTGATGTTTTAGAGGTTCATCTTGATATTGCCGGAATTGCAGTAAAAATCGCTGACACCGCTGGAATTAGAATTTCTAACGATATTATTGAAATTGAAGGTATTAAAAGGGCAAGAAATAAAGCTGAAAATGCCGATATTATTTTATATTTAATTGATGGTTCAAACCCAATTATCAACCATGATTTCATTTCAGAAAAAACTATAATTGTAATTAATAAAATCGATAAAAAATTTACCGAAGACTCGCTTTCATTAATTGAAAAAGATTTAAATACTTCAAAAAAAATTGTTAAAATTTCTATTTTAGAAAAAATTAATATTGAAGAATTAATTAATTTAATCCAAGAAAAAATTCAACAAATGTTACCTTCGTCAAAGCTTTGCGTTATCACTCAAGAACGCTATAGACAGGCGATTAAAAACATTTTACAACAACTTCAAACCTTTGATATCAACAATCAAATTGAAATTTCTGCAGAAAATTTAAGAATTTGTTTAAATGAATTTGCAAAAATAAATGGAAAATTTAATATTGATGAAATGTTAGATATCATTTTTTCAAAATTTTGTATAGGTAAATAAATAAGATGTTTATTTCATTGCCAACAATCGGCTCCATAGCCTTTAGTCCAACAACTTTTATGGCATCAAATCCGATGCTAGTATATGAGTTGGCTGGTCATAGTCTTGGACATGTTTTGTTTGGAATGTTTAAGCGCAATGTTCGCAGAAGAGGATTTAGCCGAGCACAAATACGAAAAATCACCAATCGCAAGCGTCGAAGATTCGTTGACAACATCATAATGCATCATCAAAGACTAGCCAAAATTAATCGGGAAACAGTTGTTAGCAATGCCAGAGAAAGAGCTATTGCCAGAAAAGAAAAAATTGCTCGCAAGCACACGCAAAACCAAGAACGCCATAAAGAGGAACGCAAGCAAGAAACTCAAAATCAACAAAAATGGCAAGGCGGAACAAATCTTAGAGAACGCGGACAAAAGATGCGCGGAATGATTGATTCCAAAAGAACCAGAGCGCGCTCAAGATGGCTTACAGTAGTCGCCGACCAACCGAATTGAGTAAAAATTTACTAAGAAATTCTTTTTAAAATTTAATCTTTATGATAAGGATGATTTTGGTTAATCAAATAAGCACGATATATTTGTTCAATTAAAATAACTCGAGCAAGAAGATGTGGAAAAGTCATTTTAGAAAGCGAAATAATTAAATCGGCCTGTTTTTTAATGTCATCATCTAGCCCATAAGCTCCGCCAATTACAACTAAAATTTCGCTTGTAGAATTTGTTGCAAAATTATCGAGTAATTTTGCAAATTTTTGGCTTGAATATTCATCACCTTTTTCATCAAGGGCTATAATTTTTTGAAATTTTGGAAAATATTTTTTTAAACATGAAGCTTCTAAATTCTTGATTTTACTAATTTCAAAATTATTACTAATTTTGACCTCAACTTCAATTAAATCAACTTTGATTTTTAATTTTTTGTGATAAAAATTATATAATTCCAACAGTGGTGATTTATCAAATTTGCCAATTGTTAAGATGGTAATTTTCATAATAAAATTATTGTAAAATTCTTTTGTTCAAATGTTTGCATTTTAATTATTAAAAACAATAATAAAATTATTATTTATTTTTAAATTTTATATAATTAATTATGAAAATTGCCATTTATCCCGGAACTTTTGACCCAATCACCTTTGGTCATATTGATATCATCAAAAGAGCCTCGCAACTATTCGATTTATTAATTATTGCCACCGCCAAAGATAGTAATAAAAATCCTTTATTTTCAATGGATGAGAGGGTTGAACTTATCAATCAAGAAATTTCACAAATTGCTAATAATATTATTGTCGAAAAGTTTGAAGGATTATTGGTTGATTTTGCCAAGCAAAAAAATGCTAAAATTATTGTTAGAGGACTTAGAGCGGTATCGGATTTTGAGTATGAATTTCAAATGTTTGGCATGAATTCCAAGCTTGATAGCAATATACAAACTATATTTTTGCCAGCATCTGAGCACCACCATTTTATTGCCTCAAAATTAGTAAAAGAAATCGCCAGATTAAATGGCGATATTTCAAAATTCGTCTCACCAAATGTTGCAAAAAATTTATTTTCTAAATTAAATTATGGCAAAAGATGATAAAATTTTAATTATAGCTGATGACAGAGTTGGCACTTATTCTCAAGCAGTTGCCTTAGCTGATGAATCAGGATTGAAATATCAAATAATCCAACAAAAATATAATTTTTTAAAATTTTTACCAAATTTTATTTTTTCAAAATCACCCATAAGAATAACAAAAAATTCACTGCAATTACTAACAAATCTCGATTTTACCCCAAATTATATCATTTCAGCAGGCAGAAAATCTGCTCCAACGGCACTTTTTTTGCAAAGTTTTTATCAAAAAAAAACGCAAGTTAAGGCAAAAATTATTCAAATTTTAAAACCAGAAATAAATTTTAATTATTTTGATTTTGTGCTATTGCCTTTTCACGATAATATTCCAAAAAAATTTCAAAAAAACCAAAATATTATTAAATTTATTGGTTCTTTGAGCAAGAATCTTAAAAATATTTCAAAAAATTTAAACGAAGATTTTGCCAGTAAAATTAAAAATTTTACCAAGCCAATTATTTTAGTTTTAGTTGGTGGCAACACCAAAAATTATAAATTTCCTTTAAATTCGGCCAAAAATTTACTTAATATTGTCAAAAAATTTACTCAGGATTTTCAATCCTCAACCCATATTTTAAATAGCCGAAGAACTCCTAGCGAAATTAATGAATTTTTTTTGAAAAATTGCGGTAATTCGATATTTTTTTATGATTTTAATTTAATAAAAAATCACAACCCATATTATGATTTTATTTTTAATTGTGATTTAATTATTGCATCTGGAGATTCCATTTCAATGATTTCTGAAGCTTGTAGTTTAGGAAAAAAAATTATCATCTTTAATGATGGTTTTATAACTTCAAAAAAACATCAAAAATTTATAGAATTTTTACTTAATAATAATTATGCCCTCTCCCCCTTATCAACCCTTGACGAAATCAATGAATTCAAGACAAAAACCCTAAATGAATGTGAAAAAATTTGTAAGATTATTTTTTAATAAAAAAAGTTGCTTAAAATTTATTTTTTTATTAAAATTTAATGAAAATTTTTTTAATACTTTTTTGACAATTTTATCACAAAAATTCATTTAAATACATCTTTAAAATTTTCCAAGTCTCTTGAAAAAAAATTGATATTTTTAAGAGTTTTACTTTGTTGCCTTATTTTATTTTTTACTTCATGTGAAGGTCCAGAAAGTTGTATTGAAGCTGGAGATTTTGGCAATAGCAATAAAGCAAGAATCACTGTTTATCCTTATGATTCAATATATCTTACATCTCCAAGTAAAAAAGGGGAGTGTTATCCAATCCCTGAATATGAAATTAAATCGGGTTCAGATTTTAAAACAGCAATTGAAGGCTTAGATGGATCTCCATATAATCGGGTTTCACTTTTAAAATATTGCCTACTTGGATTTAAAGATTATACAAAAACAACTGTTGGATCTCCCGATTCTATTAATGATTCCGAAAACTCTCAAGCCAAACTAGATTCAAGAGCATGCTATAATAAAACTGGTCAGGATAGAGTTGATTGTTACGAGGATTGTGCTGATGGCTGTATGCAATTAATGGTAATGCCTAGATGGACCTCAACCACACCGTCAACCGAAACGCTCAAAGGTATTGATATTGAGCCAAATACTATGATTTCCTTAAAAGTTAAGGGTCAAGTTGTTTTAGGTGAAGTACCTACTGCACCAATTAATATTTCATCGGATGTCAATCAAATTCAGCCAAGATGGATAGTTGATAGGTTAATTGAACCAAGCACTAATTACAACTCTAAATTTCTCATGAAAACTAGTGAAGCTGGAACTTATGAATTTTATTCAAAAATTATATTGATGAGCAGAAAAAATCCAGTTCCCTACACTGAAATTGCCTCAACTTGCAATATTGCATATCTAATGAATAGTTTATCCCAACAAACCGACCCAAAATGCCCAGTAACTCCAACTAAAATTGGACATCTAAATGTCAATGATGTTAACAATTCCCTAGCATTTGCTTCAACCGAAAATTTAGCTGATAATAATGAAATTTTAAACTTATCCACAGAGGATGAATATTTGGTTCTTCAAAATATTGGAACTGGAAGTTGCTCAATAAATTTTACAGTTACAAATAGCGAAAATACCGAAAAATATATTCGCTATAATGGCTATTCAATCACCAATAATTCATCTTTTAGTGACAATGATTATTATCCATCCAACGATAGATTAATTACAATTCCATCTGTGTCAAAATTAACAGTTACCAGCAAGACAGGTTGCGAAAGAATTGTTTTTAAAAAATTTCAGTTTAACGACATCAATATTTTGGAAAGTGGCTTTGTAAATATCAAAAACATAACTGGTCAAACCTGCAATCTAAAGGCAAGAATAATCAATCCTAATGGAGAAAGATGCATAAAATCAAATCTTAGCGATTGCGATACTGAATTTTTCTATGACAACACCACCTCACCTCCAACCGAGCAAATATCACATTTTTATGAGTATGATAGTAATTTTAATACCAGCGGATTAGATCCTTTAAACAACCTATCGGTATCTTCAAGCTTTTCAACTGAAAATATTTTTGTAAGAAAAGGACAAAAAATCCGCATACTTCCAGAAACTTTTCGTCAAAATATTACCTTTACCAATGGCGGACCAAATATAACAAAAAAATGTGGTTTTGGAATGTTCTTTAGAATAAACCCAAGACCTGCTTTAATGTGTTTTAACACCGCAAACTCAACTACAAAAACCGTGTCCA
Source organism: Rickettsiales bacterium (assembly GCA_023256705.1). Taxonomy (GTDB): domain Bacteria; phylum Pseudomonadota; class Alphaproteobacteria; order Rickettsiales; family UBA1997; genus CAILUF01. The sequence goes on along the minus strand of JALREU010000030.1, from coordinate 3,476 downwards.
ATCCATCTTGCAAGCTGGATTATTCGGGTTCAACATCCACAGTTCAATTGCAAGTAGATTCGGCAACTGGCAATATAAATTCTAATATCATACAATCAACGGTTAATCCAGATAATGTAAGCTGTTTATCTACCGTTGATTGTGCCACAGAAACTGTCAGAAATGAAGCGCTCGCTAATCCAACCCCTTCAAATGGCTCAATATATTGCATGTCGCCAAGTAAATGTGCCAGAGTAAGTTGTGTATATAGTTCAACCGGCACGCCAACATGCCAAACAGAACCAGCAGAATCTTCAACATGCAACACATATTATCGACAGCCGTCAATTCCAGAGCCAACTTGTTGTTCAGATATTAATAGTTGCGATGAAAATACAGCCAAACAATGTAATGTTCAGCCATGCTGTTCACAAGGAAACTGCACAACCACTAAAGAAAATGGGACCTGCAACTATTCAACTCAAACGATGTGCGATAATTGTCGCGCAGCAAAATTAGCTAATCTAAATACAATTAGTAAATTCATTTCCGTAACTTTAAATAATTGTTACGACTTTTCTAAATCTTCTGAGTTTAGCTCTTACCGACTAATTAAAAATAGAGCTGATTCGGGATTAAATATTTTTGATAATGATTTTAAAAAAAATTATAGCATTGATGATTTAAAAAACTATGAAACTTATGACGGCATTGATTATGGTAATTTAACTTCCTATGAAATACATCCTGATGTAACATTTAGAAAAATTGAAAATTTACCTCCCATTACCAACCAAGAAGCAACTATATTTAGAGTTAATAATCAATATTTTAATTCCTTTCCAAGTCTGACCGCAGATAATCAAACTGTTACCCTATACACCCCAGATATTACCACATTTAATAATGGTCAAAATTTAGAGGTTGTTCTTTGCAAAGAATCTTCTTCAACAAGTTTGGATTGCAATGAAATGACTTCACATAACTATCACCACGGCAGCAATATAACAGTTTTATATTCAAACGAATATTCGTCACCTACCTCAACTAAAAAGAATTTTATAAATATAAATCCAAATGGAATGATGGAAAGAACTTTAGATTTTAAAAACGATACATCATCAGCAACTCCTGAATCTGACTGGGGCAACGCCCTTAAATGCAACCAGCCAGCAAGTTATTATCTTAACAAAAGTTGGTTTTGCTTTAGAAATGATTTAGGCAATGCTGGCGAAATCAATAAATATAAATTAATATTTAGAATTAATGATGTTGATAATATTGCTTTCAATAACAATGGAAAATATGAAGTAGATATTATAGTCAATAAATTCGATAACGACAGATCAGCTGGAATAGTAAATAAAATTTTAAAAATTATCACACCAATTTTTTTTGAAACTCCGGATGACCCTAACACAGATATTGATGAATATAATCAGGGGATGCTGAAAAATTTTTATTTAAAATTGACATCGCATGGGCTTTTCAAATCCGTTCTAAACATTGCTATAGTAATGAGCTTAAGCTTTTATGGACTTGGGTTTTTGATGGGAGTTTCGGAAATTAAACATTCTGAAATTATGAAAATCTTATTTAAAATTGGCTTTATTTATTTGTTTATTTCGCCTTCAATTGGCTGGGTTTGGTATAATAAATTTTTTGTAGCATTATTCACCTCGGCAACTGATTATCTAACATTTAGCGTTGCTTTAATTTTTGGCAATGCCGAATCTATAACCAACAAAATTGTTGCTGGAGATTACTCAGATAAATCGGTTTTATTTGCCAGTACCGATAGAATTTTAACAATATTATTTTCAGATGCAGTGGTTGGAAAGGTTGGAGCATTGTTATTTTCCAGTGTTTTTGGCTGGGTTTATTTCCTTTTGATGGTTTATACATTTATAAATTATATTTATGCCATCGCTAATACCATCTTATTATTTATAACATGTCAAATCACCACAATTGTGCTTTTAGTTATTGGTCCATTTTTCTTTATATTTTTATTATTTAATATCACCAAAGATATGTTTGATAATTGGGTTAAAGCCCTAATTAGCTTCTCACTTCAGCAAATATTTTTGGTTTTAGTTATTTCATTCTTTAATGGAATTATAGAAGTCTTTTTAAAAAACGCTCTTGGATATAGGGTTTGCTGGACGGAAGTTTTAAAACTAAATATAATTTTAACCACGGTTGCCTTGTTCAATTTTTGGACGGTATCTGGAACAAATTCAACTTCAGTTTTTGGCGATAGCGATCCTGAAGAGAGTTTTGGAAATACACAAAATATGCCTGCTTTAATTTCATTTGTTTCATTATATATCGTAGTTGGAATAATGAAAAAATTTACTGATTTCTTTTCAAATCTAGCCTTCGCTTTGGCAGGTGGACTCAAGGCAACACAACTCGGAGCTGATGCCAAAGCAGTTGGAAATCAAGCTTTAAGTATGGCAAAAGGAGTAGCTTCAAAAGTCTATTCAATGACAGCTGGTCAACTCGTAGATCGTGCCGATAAATTCTTATTTGATTCTGGAAAAATTGCTGATTCAGAACGCAAGGCCAAAATGGATAATATCAAAGAAATGATCAAAACTAAGGCAACATTAAATTCTGTTGGAAAGTCAGCGGTTGATGATTTCAAAAAGAAAAATGCTTTAAAACTTGCTGGCATGTCTCAAGCTGAGCAGAAAAAAACTTTGGAAAATGTTAGAAATAATGCCATAAGTAATTATGCTGAATATAATGGAATTAAAAATGTTGATGAAATTATGAATATGAAAGGCTTGAATTACGGTGGAACAAATATTATTATGGGTGCAGCTCAGGCCGCTAGACAAGCAGTTTCTAAGGATGGAGCATTATTTAATTCTGCCAATGACAAAGAGATGAAGGGAAAAAGTATGGCAGATACCTCATTTTCAAAAGATGATGCCATTGCTGCCATGAAATCAATGAACAAAGAAGAAAAACAAGAATTCATGAAAGCTATAGAAGATGGTAGTATTCATGTCAATAAAGGAAAATTAGAGCAAGCAAGATCCGCAATTGGTAGTGTTGCAAAACTTCCTGAAGCGGGAATTAAAGCAATATCGAACCCTAAAAAAAGCACCAAGGCAATAGCTTCTGGAATATCTTCGGGTGTAAAATCATTAGGCAAACAAGTCAAGGAAGCGGTAGGTGGTAGCGATTTGAAAAAAGAAGCAATTGATCAATTAAAAAAAGAAGGACAGATTGACCGATTCCAAAGCATTACCCCTAGTTTTATTGAAAGCGCAATTAGAAGCAAAGAAGATAACAAATTAATTAACGAAAGAATGCAACAAATTGCCAAAGACCGAAGAAGCTTTGACGAGAAACCTAAAATTACTTCAAGTCAAGTTGTTAAAAACTTAAAAAGCTTCTCAGAATTAGATGACGCTAAAAGAAAATCTAAAACTGGTTCAGTTATAAAAGCCTCATTAAAGAATGTAGCCGACACTGCCAAAAAC
>JALREU010000309.1 GCA_023256705.1 Rickettsiales bacterium | reverse complement strand
AGACGAGAAAAAATATTGAGTTCGGGTCTCGACCCGGCTACGCGTATTTACTGGCTACTTGAAGATGCGAAGCGATTTGGGTCCTTGCCATTTGCGGGCTTAGCTCGTGCGGCCTTCATCGCGGTTGCGAACCTGAATTCACTGGTTGAATTGGATGTTTTTTCAAAACAAGATGCCCTAAACTTCATGCTCGATTTATCTACAGTTTCAAAATCTCTCTCAACTGACCGCAACACACTAACAAAAGCTGAATTTCTCGATATTTATGGTCATTTACGACCAGGAACTTACGATATTACCACCAAACGTTACGACGAGGATCCAGAATTTTATTTTGATTGGGAAAATCGTGATACCGCAGATAAACAGCAGACAAATTTTCTCATTGATTCAGCGCAATTTAAAAAAATCGCGAAACTTCAAGAAACTCATGGTTTCAATCCCGAGCCGTTTGCGCTGATCAACTTCTTCAAAACGAGTATCGAACTTCGAGAGTTAGCGAAATTTGAATTTACTCATAATGTTTCAGACGCTCTTCAAGGCTTAA
>JALREU010000308.1 GCA_023256705.1 Rickettsiales bacterium | reverse complement strand
AGATTATGGGTGCAACAAATCCAAAAGATGCAGCTAAAGGCACTATTAGAAACTTATATGGGATTTCTTTAGATAAAAATTCTGTTCATGGTTCTGATAGTAAAGAAAATGCTAAAATCGAAATTGATTTTTTCTTTAAAGAATAATTTTTAAATTATTTTTTTACAAACAATATCTACTGCTTTTGGATAAATCTGATGCTCTGCTTTAAGAACTCTTTTAGCAAGAGTATTAGGATTATCTGACTTAAAAATTTTAACTTTTGTCTGTAAAATTTTTTTACCAGAATCAAGTTTTGCTGTTACATAATGAACTGTAGATCCTGCGTATTTATCACCTGCTTGTATTGCCCTTTCATGAGTATTTAAGCCTTTATATTTTGGCAGTAGTGAAGGATGAATATTAATAATTTTAAATTTACATTTTTTAATAAATTCTTTTGATAAAATTCTCATAAATCCTGCTAAACATAATAAATTAATTTTATTTTTATTTAAGATACTTAAAGCTTTTTTTTCAAATTGAAGCTTCTTTTTTTCTATTGCAT
>JALREU010000307.1 GCA_023256705.1 Rickettsiales bacterium | reverse complement strand
AAAGAATGTTAAATTTTCGTCTGTAGTATTAGAAGTTTCATCTCATGCTCTAGAACAGGAACGTTTGTCAAATATTGAATTTGAAGTTTCAGGTTTTACAAATTTATCACAGGACCATTTAGATTATCACCAAAATATGGAAAATTATTTTCTAGCAAAATCCAAATTATTTAATAAAGGTATATCTAAAAAAATGGTTTATATTGATTCAAACTATGGAAGACAGTTATTTAAATTATCCACAATTCCAAGTATGAGTATAGGTATTGATAGTCAAAATGATGTAATTTTTGATCCTGATCAGCCATTAGGTAAAATAAAATTTAAATTATTAGAAAATGATTACATTTGTAATACAAACCTTACTGGACCAAAAGCTATAGAAAATTTTCTTCTTGCCTTCACTATGGCTTATTTTTCAGAAAAAATTGAAATAAATGATTTAATACAATTATCACAAAAAATTCAAAATCCTATAGGTAGATATCAGAAAATAGAATCAGATAAATACGAAGTAGTTGTAGATTTTGCACATACCCCAGAAGCAAT
>JALREU010000306.1 GCA_023256705.1 Rickettsiales bacterium | reverse complement strand
CACCATTAACAAACGGATCAACTCCAATAAAATAATCTTTTGGATTAGTACTTGCTTGAAATAATAAATTTTCTCCTAAACCAAATCCTATTTCTAAAACAAAATCTTTATTTTTAATTAATTTTATTTCTTCGAAATTAACTAAAAAATCTTTTTTATGGTTTTCATAAAAAAATTTTTTACTTTTGGATAAGGCTCTTGATTTTGACCTTCCGAAAAAAATCTTTTTCTTGTCGTCGATCAAATTATACTTTTGATTGAAAATATTTTATTAAATCTGTTTTTTCCCAACTAAAAGAACCATCGTCTTCAGATTGTCTGCCAAAATGGCCATATGCTGCAGTTTTTTTATAGATTGGTTTATTAAGTTTTAATAACTCGCGAATACCTCTTGGACTTAAATTAAAATTTTTAGAAATAATTATAGTTGATAGCTCTGACAATGATCAAAAAAGATTACTTAAAATAATATGTAAAAATTATAATATAAAACTAATCAATAGCTATCCATCAACATCTCATCAGCGTAACTTAGGTATAAAAAACAAAAG
>JALREU010000305.1:259-552 GCA_023256705.1 Rickettsiales bacterium | reverse complement strand
CCCTTATGAATGGTACTTGAAGGACACTCTTTTTAGCAAAGATAAGGGGAGTGTCTTTTCATGCTTTGCTTGTGGAGGAGGTTCTACCATGGGTTATAAATTAGCTGGATTTGATGTCATAGGATGTAATGAGATTGATCCCAAAATGATGGAGGCTTATAAAGCAAATCATAACCCAAAGTATGCTTTCCTCGAACCCATACAAGAATTTAAGTTAAGGGAAGATTTTCCGGATGAGCTTTATAACTTGGACATTTTAGATGGTTCTCCCCCATGCTCAAGCTTTTCCATGG
>JALREU010000305.1:0-249 GCA_023256705.1 Rickettsiales bacterium | reverse complement strand
ATTTTATTGACCTTGCCCATAAATTAAAACCCAAAATTGTGGTAGCTGAAAATGTGAAGGGTCTCATTTTAGGTGCTGCAAAGTCTTATGTGTTAAGAATCTATGAAGAATTTGACAAGGCTGGATATTATGTAAGACATTGGCTTCTCAATGCTTCATCCATGGGAGTTCCTCAAAGAAGGGAAAGGGTCTTTTTTCTAGCTATTCGAAAAGATATTGCAGCTCCATTCATTGAGCAATTCGATATGT
>JALREU010000304.1 GCA_023256705.1 Rickettsiales bacterium | reverse complement strand
GCCATCCCCAATTTTTTTGAACGTATGAAGCTATTGAAACTATATCGCTAAAACCAATTAAGATTTTTTTATTTTTATAGCAATAATCGTTAATTAATAATTTTGTTTTAAAACTATCAGTTCCATCAATGATGAGATCGTACTGCTTTGCAATTTTATTTATATTATTGCTATCAATTTTAGTTTTAAATTTTTTAATTTTAATTTTAGAATTAATTTTTTTTAACTTTTTTTCAGCAATATCAACTTTAAATTTATTAACATCCTCTTCATTGAATAAAATTTGTCTTTGTAAATTTGAAATATCTATTTTGTCATGATCAACAATTCCAATATTACTAACTCCAGATGAGGCAAGATAAGTTGCAACTGGTGAGCCTAATCCGCCGATACCAACGATGAGAATTTTTGTATCAATTATTTTTTTTTGACCAAAGCTGCCAATTTTTTTTAAATTGATATGAGCAATGTACCTTTTGACATCATCATAGCTAAGTTTCATGAATATTTATCGGCCTGTTGAACCAAATCCACCACTTCCACGAACTGACT
>JALREU010000303.1 GCA_023256705.1 Rickettsiales bacterium | reverse complement strand
TTGCCCATTGCAATCTTGCCTTGTGGAATTAAAACTGCTGGAACCATATTTGCATGAGCTGCGTAAGCGGCAGCAGATGCGGAAGTATTTCCAGTTGATGCGCAGATAACAGCTTTTGCACCATCTTCAGCAGCTTTAGAGATTGCCATGGTCATGCCGCGGTCTTTAAAAGATCCAGTTGGATTAGCGCCTTCAAACTTTAACCAAATTTCATTATTGAGAATCTTTGAGAGATTAGTTGCTTCTACAAGTGGCGTACCACCTTCGCGAAGAGTTACGACTGGAGTTTTTGAAGATACTGGCAAGCGATCGCGATATTCTTCAATTACTCCGCGCCACTGATGTGCGCCAGATTTGTTTTTAGAAAATAATTGAAAACTCACGAAGCTGATCCTTCAACTCTAATAACACTTTCAACTTCTCTAACTACATCTGATTTTGATAGAGCTGCAACTGTGGCTGCCAAATTTGCCTCAGTCGCTCTGTGAGTTACTACCGTAATTTCTGCTGCATCACCACGACCTTTTTGAAGCACGGTTTGGATAGAAACATCTTCTTT
>JALREU010000302.1 GCA_023256705.1 Rickettsiales bacterium | reverse complement strand
CTTTCTTTATGACTTTAAGGTTCTCGAAATTTTACTTGCCAATTATAGACCAATTTATTGAGCTATAACAAGAAAGTAAATGGAGGGAAAACATAAAACCCTCCATTTAACAATAAAAATAAACAATAATTTTATAAACTTAACAAAAAACAATATAATAATTAAATTTTAAAATACAAGTGTTTTATTTAAATAAAAAATATAAAATTGATAATGCTAATCCTATAAAAAATTGAGGAAATATAAAAATCATAATAACTAATATAATTGGTATTAGAATTTGATATACCATTGGTAATTCTTTTTTTTCTTTATTATTTTTCATTTTTAATTTTCTTTAAAATTTTATTAACAAACATTCTTAAAAGTCTAAAAGCTAGCTTATATGCCGGCTTATTTATTTCATAGATTATCAAAACTAAATAAATTGATAAAATTATAAATATTATTGATAAAATCATTATTCCCCCTTATATTTTATACATAAATTCTTTAAATATTCGATTGCTTCAATATATTCGCAATCTGCACCATATTTATCAATTACTTTTTCTTTTAA
>JALREU010000301.1 GCA_023256705.1 Rickettsiales bacterium | reverse complement strand
ATGGTTAACCAATGAACGTTATAGCGGTGACCGTGAACTCGATAACCCACTCGCTGCAGTTCAAATGGGGCTGATTTATGTAAACCCTGAAGGTCCGGATGGCAATCCTGATGTCTTAGCTTCAGCTCGCGATATTCGTGAAACTTTTGCACGTATGGCGATGAACGATGAAGAGACGGTGGCTCTCATTGCTGGCGGACATACCTTTGGTAAAGCACATGGCGCTGCAGATCCGAGTAAATATGTTGGGGCAGAACCAGAAGGTGCAGCTATCGAAGAGATGGGCCTTGGTTGGAAGAACAGTTATGGAACCGGTAACGGCGCACAAACAATCTCCAGCGGCTTAGAAGGAGCTTGGACACCAACTCCTATCAAATGGGATAACACCTACTTTAAGACGCTCTTTAAGTACGAATGGAAGCAGACGAAGTCTCCAGCTGGTGCAACACAGTGGATTCCAACTGATGAATCTGCTGCAAAGGCGGTACCTGATGCACATATCGCCGGTAAAACTCATGCGCCTGTCATGTTTACAACTGACCTCGCGCTTCGCATGGATC
>JALREU010000300.1 GCA_023256705.1 Rickettsiales bacterium | reverse complement strand
AAACGAAACCTGCTCAGACCATCAGCCCTTTGCGGCTAAATCGCCACTGCCAATTTCGCAAAGTACGACAGATCGAAGCCGCATCTCAACGTGGGAACCATTGGTAAGTCAAGAATGCGGAGCAGACGGCGAGTGTGGTGACACTCCTGTTTGTTTCGTTTATCTTTTTAATATTTAATTATAACTTAGGCCATATCGATCACGGTAAAACTACTTTAACTGCTGCCATTACGAAATACTTGGCTGACAAAAAGTTGGCTGATTTTAAGGACTATGGAGAGATTGACAAGGCCCCTGAAGAAAAAGCCAGAGGTATTACCATTAACGCTACTACTATTGAATATCAGTCTGAGAAGAGACACTACGGCCATGTCGACTGCCCAGGCCACGCTGATTACGTCAAAAACATGATTACAGGTGCTGCAAGAATGGACGGAGGCATCCTTGTCGTCTCTGCAACTGATGGAGCTATGCCCCAAACCCGTGAGCACATTTTGTTGTGCCGCCAAGTAGGAGTAAAGAACATTATCGTTTATCTTAACAAATGTGATATTGTTAAAGATG
>JALREU010000002.1 GCA_023256705.1 Rickettsiales bacterium | reverse complement strand
CCAATAACTTTGCCGTCTTTGTCAATTTGTTTTACTCCAATTAAAGAAAATGGTTTTTTGGACTCATTGTCCAAATTCATTTTTAATTGTGCAAGTTTTGCTTCTTTTGCTTTTAACAAAAGATATTCAACGCCTTCGAGTTTATTTGTAATATCTTGCCAATCAGCAAAGCCCATTCCGATTTCAGAAATATTGTCAAATTTTTTAATATTTCCATCTTTGTTTTTTAATAAAATCATAAATTATTTAGTTTTTAATGTTGTAATCAATATAGCCGTTTGTGACGATGCGGAAATTAGTTGCTGGTGCCGTATAAATAAAAGACACATCAATTTGACCCAAATTATTTGTGGGCAATTGTTCTATGGCAGAAACTCCAGTATATCCGCTAGTTGCAGTGAAATAGGATTCGATTGCTATTGATGTTGATGTAAACCTATAATTAACACCTAGCGTAGTCACACCTGAACCTGTATAATCGCAAGTTGATTTTACCATCGCAATTATGTTATTTAGCTTTGGAACACTTAAAGTATAAGTGGAATATACGCTACTTGATGGGCTTGCAGATGCGTCAGTGATACTTCCCAGATAAAATCTGTTTTGTATTTTTTTAAAAGCTCTGATATTTCCACTTCCATCAGTTAAAACAGCTCCTCTATATGAACCCTTATATCCTGCTGGAATATTTGCACCAGTAGAGCTTGAATCAAACCCTGCATCCGTTGCCCCTGTAGTTGTGTTTACAATTGCAAAAAGATAATACCAAGTGTTAATTGCTTTTGTCCCAGAAAATAATCCACCTTGATTTGTGCCAGCAACCCATGAGGCATCGAGTCTCTTAACAAGAGTTGATGTCAATAAAACTTGACCAGAGCCATCATCAAGAGGAGCATTTCCCGCACTAAAATCAATATCATTATTTACATCGGTGGCATTGTTGGCAATAGTGATTGGGTTGTTTAGATAGGAAATACCTTGAGTTGTGGTGGTGGCTTTAGCTCCTTTATCTAAAATCCAATTAGTTCCATTATAATAAAATTGAACCATAGTATTGGCAGGAATATCTCCAGCTACTAAATTAGTTCCATCTTGATTTTTTGCTAAAATATTACCAAAACCATAAGCATTAATATTAGTAGAACCTGAATTAGCATTGCTAGTAGTAAATTTAATTGATAAACCATTTCTAAGAGATGGTGGAGCTTGCAATGGTGAAACTGGATTTAAAACATAGTTATTTGTAGTTCCTGAATCAACACAAAATAAATAGGCTTGGGAAGCGAGAATTACTGCTCCTTTAACTAATTGTGAAGTATCTGCATCAGGCGTTTGACCAGTTCCGATGCAAAGTTTTATATATTCTTCATTTACCATATTTAACCAACCATCATCTACTGGTTTTGTTTTATTATTATTTTCAAATACTGTTTGTTTATTTGCCATATTATAAAAAATTAATTTTTGTATTACTTGGTTTTATTGCTAATAATAACTCTCTTACTTCATTTGAATAACCAGTTGGAATAAAAGGTGGAGTATAAGGTGGAGCATCATTAGATATAGTTTGATTCATTCTCACATTATAAACAAATCTAACCTCCGGAAATGAACCTGGAATAAAAGGTGGAACATAAGGAGGTGCTATTAAGGTTTGTGCATTTTCAATAGTAATATCAATATTTAATAAAGTTATTAAATTTCTTATATCTTCTAAACTTAAAACACCCAAACTTCTTAATTTAACTAAGACTTGTTTCTTTCTTTGTTCAAAAGATAGTGAATTAGTATTTGGAAATATTTTATCAGGTATTCCAACACTTGCTTCCCATAATTCTAAATAACTTAAATTATCACAAGTTAAAATTGATAAATTATCCCAATGTGAACAAAATAAATCATCAACTGCTTTAAATGAACTAGATAAACCAAGAAATAATTTATATAAATTACTTTCTTGATAATTTTTTGCTGTAAATACTCTATCATTAGGTAAGTATTGAACTAGTGTTTTAGTATGCTCTTCTTTTGTTTTAGGTAAATAATTTTGCATTAAAAAGTTATAGTTCCAAGGGTTGATAATTTATTAAAAGTATTCACAATATCTGCTGATGGTGAGCTTAAAGTATATTTAGGCTTTGCACCAGTTGAATCAAAAGAATTAGCTATAACAGCTCGAATATTGTCAATTTTGTCAATCTCACCAATATTATTTTGTGTTCTAAAATAATTTTTTAATGAATCAGTAATAGCATCTTTCATTGGTTGTGTATTTGGCTCTAAAGAGGTAAATGTAAAGTTAATAGGATTTGGCGTTGGTGATAAAACAATTAAATCTTCTTCAACCATATTGCTAGGTTTAATTTTTAATAGTTCATTTTTAACTTTTTGAACCTCAAGAGAAGATGGAATATTAGAAGAGTCATTATCTCTTGTAAAAAGAATTTTAGTTTGCCCTGGTTCAACGTAAGAATGACTAGCTGTAATTGTTCCAGTTGCAGGTGTAGTTGGGCTATTAAATACCTTAAAATATATATTATTGCCATCTACTAAAACTCTTTGTTTAACATTGTAATCACTCTGATTGGCACCAGATATTTTAATAAAAGAACCATCAGTTAAAATATGTCCTGTTGATACTGCGGTTGCTATATTGCCATTTCTAGTTAATGATGAAATAGAAATAGTAGAAGTGGTATCAGATGGGCTAAATACCCAAACTCTAGTAACGCCAGAAATCTTTTTAGCTTGTGTTATAATTTCATTCTCATTAAAATGGGATACTGGCTTTTGCGTTCTAAATAATAATCTATTTCTATAAGATTCATAATCTTCTATATCAGTTCCATTTGATAATTCGTTATTATCAACAAACACATTGCTATCAATATTGGCAATGGTATTAGTAGTAATTAATTTAGCACCTGCAATTTGATTAGTATTTAAACCAGTTGTTGTTGATTTAACAGCAACTTTTGCACTTTTCAATTGGACAACAATAGTTCCAGTTGGTGAACCAGCAGTTCCAGCTTTTTCAAAAGTAAATGTGTTATCATTTACAACAACAATAGGTTGATTTGTTGTATTAAAATCATTAGGGGTGGCACCAGTTATAGAGTCAATTACAAATCCACTAGCTAAATTATGAGGGTTAGAAAATGACACAGTAACAATACTTCCAGTCCTTGAAACTGAAGATGGATTTATTTGACTTAATCCAATTGTAGCATCAGTTTGAGTTTGATAGGTTATACCATTTGCAGATTGTAATTGTGTTCCGTTTGGAATAATAGTTCCTACCACTCCTTTAAAAACTATATTTCCTTCTGCTTGAGTAGCTAAGTTTAGAGGTAATCCTAAATCATTTCCATGTTGCGTTAAATAATTATCATCAGCAGTTGTAATAAAACATTGTTTAAATTGTTGAACTGATTTTCTATAAACATCAAAAATTCTTGAACCAATACTTGCTAATAATGTTTTGTTTAAATCAACTTTAAGAAAATCACCATTAGTCGCAATACTAACATCTGCAACTAATTTGTCGACTACTTCTTTTCTTGTGTCTGGTGTGTTAAACTCCGCCATTATAACTTAAATATTGTAAATTTTTTAAATCAACATTATTGCCATTCTGGTCAATAATTGTTATTTGAACTTGAAGACTTCCTTTACCAAAATCAATATCTTCAATTTCAATTATTTCAATTTGATTTCCAATAATATTAACAAAATCAACATTAATTTCACTTACAAGATTATCAGTTAATAACCATTCTAAACTACTTTCAATATAACTTTGAAATAGAATTGCAGTTTCATTATCTAACTTAGATTGCTCTAAAGTCCAAATTAAACTTCCTTGTTCAAAGCCCTCAGTATGTAAAATAAGATTACCATACCAACCACCTCTTTTTTGAGGAATGTCGATTGATTCATCTCTTTGATTACAATACAAAGACATTACAATAGCATTGTAAAGAGAATTGCCTTGATTAAAGTCTAAATCCCATAAAGTAGTTTCACCAACTTTAAATTCTTTTAAACCCATCGTCATACAACTCCTCCACTTACTCCTGGACCAGTAGTTACCCCACTATGAGTATGAGATAAAAATTGTTTTCCAGCTATTGTTGTTGCATTGCCAGTTAGTGTTGAATTTCCACTAACTTCTAAATTACCAGTTATTTTAACATTTCCAGTAATTTCAATGCCATTAGAATTGATTTTGATTGTATTAGAATTTGAAACAATGTCAATATCGGAATTAGCTTTAAAAAGCACGAAACTTGTAGGATTTGCATATATACAAACCTCACCTTCATTTATTGGATTTGCATTTTCTCCATCAAAAGCAAAAGCATAAAAATCATCTTCTTTTAATGGTGGATTTATAACTAAACAATAAGTGCCTATACTTGGATAAGCATTAGTTTTAGATTGATTTATTAAAATAACATCATCAATTTCAACATTTGAAGGAGATAATAATATTTTTAACAAAATAAGATTATCTTCCGTATAAACACTTGTTATTTTACCCCAAACTATGGTGTTTTTTAATTTTATTAATTCATTTACTATTTCTCTGTTCATAATATTCTTGCGTCTTTATTTTTTACTCTTTTTAAACCTCTTATTCTTTCAGTTATTGGCTCAAATAATGAGTCAGTATAAGCATATTTATCAACTAACTCTAAATTACTAATAGTCCCATCATTATTTGATTTACTATAATTAATAGATTTTATTAAGTAAGTTCCATAAACTCTTCTTCTTTCGTCCCAAACATCAACTAAATTATTAACTTGCCATAATGGATTACTAGAAATATTTTCATTAAGATTTTGTCTAAAGCCATAAACTAGGCAACTATAACTAAAAGATTTCGTTTTTTGAACATTAGCTTCCCATTTAGCTCTAGCAACTGCTTTTCTAGTAGATGTCATAGACATGTGATGATAATGAATCCTCGTCTCCCTAACCTCACTATCAATAGTCTCGGCTTGAGTATTTATAAAAGAACCAAAGTTTTTTCTTCTTACTTTAGTAACAAAAACTCTATCGCTTGTTAATGGTATTGGTTCAATAATCTCTCCAGATTCATCACCATTACCAGCTGTTGATTTTACAATATATTTATTAAATCTATGAGTCCAATCTCTATCAACGATTGATTCTTTAATATTATTTTCATTACCACCAATAATTCTTTGCAAGATAGTATTGCAACTTTTTGAACCAATTTCATTTATTACAAGATTACTATAACCATCAGTAGTTAATATTAAACCTCTTTTATCAGCACATCTTTTTATTATCTCAAAAGCTGAATCACCATCTCTATGAGAAATATCGTCTTCTGAGCCTAATTTATCAATGATTCCATAATTATTTATTATTGATACTTCATTTGCTTTGTAATTATTAAATTTCTTAAATGGAACAACTTTAAAATTTATAACTTCTAAAACATTTTTACAAAGCGTCTCAAAGTCAATCGGTGGTTTATATATCTTAGCACCAACTTTACTATCAATTAAATCACAAAGCCTATCTCTTCCACTAATTTTAATTAAATTACCATTATTACTATCTGATTCTTTTATTCTTTCAATAAAACCATCAATTAAAGGTTCATCATCAATTTTAATTTCAATTCTATCTCCTTTATTTATAATTTCATCCTCTGGAACTGATACCAATAATTCAAAGACATTAACCAATGATTCAAGATTTATAGTAATATTATAATCTTCAAAAGATGTATAAGTTTTATCATTAATTGTTGCAGTAATAATATTTATAGCCATTTTATAAGAAAATATTAATTTTACCTTTTAAGGTAGCTCCGTCCTCAGGATTATTTAAATCAATAATATTTTGATATTGTGTTGGGGTTTCAGAGCCATAATATTGATAAGCCAAAACAACTGCTGGAACTGATTGAGTAAGTTCAATTGTTTTAACATTTGGTAATTTTAATTTTAGACTATTTAATAATTTAATATTTTGTATTCTAGCATTTTCAATATATGAATAAAGCTCATCATCAATTTTTGCTTGGTCAAATTCATTATACATTTTATCTAATCTTTTAATCATAGAGTCAATTTGTTCTTGATTAGTATATTCAATTTGTGAAGATGCTTGTAGTGCATTTGACATACTTGCAACTTTAGTATATGTTGCAATTGCATTTATAGACTTATTAGAAGAAAACTGAACTGAATTAAATATTTGTTCAGAGTTTTTAACATTTGAAGAAAAGTTATCAAAAGCATTTAAAACACTTGAAAAAATATTATTAAATTTTTCAATCAATTGGGCAGGTAATCTCATTAAACTATTAAGTGAATTTTGTAATTCATTAATATCTGCAACAACTCCGGCAACTTCATCAGCTATACCATTTGTAAAAGAAATAACTTCATTAATTGTATTTGTTACTTCATCTATTCCATCTCTTACTTCATTATAGGTTTCAGCTAAATCATTAGCTCCTTCAATAACATTTTTTAATAAATCAGCATTTTTTTTACCAATTAAATCATAAAATTTATTTAATAAACTTTTTTCATTATTAACACCCTCAGGAAATTTATTTTTATCACTTTCCGCAAATGTAGCTTGATATTCGATTCTACCAATTTGACCTTGAATTGGCTCATTAGTTAGTTGGCATTTAACAACAACAACTTTCTTTCTTCCTTCTGTTGGGTGGGTTAAAGTTCCTATGCCTTTTTGGCTCATAACCTCTTCAAACTTTTTCTTATTTCTTTTATAAGAAGAGCCTGTTTGATTATTAGCTTCAATAAAAATATTTAAAACATAAATAGGTGCAATTTCACCAGTATCTTCAACATATCTTGATTTAATTGAATCAGGATATTCGTGAGCAATTGTTCTTCTTCCTAACTCTGGTTTTTGTGCCATTTCACAAAAGAAATCAGCACTTTTACCATTGCAAGTAAATTTAGCCCTATACCAAAAGGAATTAATAGCCACCAACACCTCCAACTTTTAAATTATTTCCCAAATCAAAAGTAAAATCAAGATAAGTATTTGGGCTTTTATTAGTTTTAGTTGGTGTCATTTTAAGACCATTTGGTAAATCACCTTCTATTTTTAAAACTAATTCAATTTGTTGTTTTGGTAATATTGGAGTTTGTTGTAAAATCATATCCATTACATTATTTGCACCATAATTTTGACTCATAAAATCTTTATATGATACACTTTTTCTATTCCAAATCTTATCAAATTCTTTTCTTTCATTGTAAAAACGAGTAGCATAGATTTTTTCACCAAAACTTCTTTCATCTTCTGGTAAATTTTCAGCTCTATCCTGCGCTCCTTTATATAAATCATAACCAATTGTTCCAACTGCCAAAGCACCTCCAGCTAATAGACCAGGTAATCCACCAGTAAGAGTTTTACCAAATAATCCTGCTCCATATTTAATAGCATATTTAGTAGCTAATCCTACTGCCGCTGAGGTTCCGAGTGTTGTTGCTAGTTTTGCAGATACGCCAGCACTTTTCTCAGCAATAGTTTTATTTGGGTCAGCTACGATATTATGATAATAATCAATATTACCTTCACTATCTTTCATGCCTCTTATAGCAAGTTGTAATGCTTCATTAATTGTTCTTGCAAATAAAGAAAAGGCTGGAACTGCTTTTTTAGTTGTTAGGTCTGACATTTCAGTAATTGAAGAACCTAATCTTCCAAATTCAGAAGATAAACTTTTTAATTTATCATCTAATTTTTCACCAAACATTTGTTCATTTGCTTGCTTTAAATATGGCATAACACCAGCACCTAAAAGACCATCTTTCATTAAAGCAATAACATCACTTTCTTTATTTATCTTTCCTCTATATTGTGCATATTTATGAGCATTAATAGGGTCATTTATCGCCATATTAGTAGCTAATAATAATGACCTATAAAATCCTGGAACTTGTTCATTAATTTGTTGATTAACTTCTTCTGAATAAACTTGTCCTTTACTTAAAATTTGACTAAAACCCTTCATTAGATTTGAAGTTTGAGAAGGGTCTAAGCCATACAGGGCAGAATATAAAGCTCCAGCCTCAGTAACGGCTCTAATTTTATCTAAAGACATTACATCTTTTCCACCAGCACCAAGCATTCTTCTATGCTCTGGGGCAATAGCTCTAATATCAACGCCGAATCTTTGAGACAAACCATATAAATACTCTACCTCTTTATTAGCATCAACAATATCTTGTTGCTTAGTTTGTCCGAGATTATATTTAGAGGCTAGAATTGCTTTAATTGAATTTCTTAATGAATCCAATTCTTTCATAGTATCAAAGGTTTTTCCTGGTGCTTCTTGTATTGTAGATGCAACTTTATAAGCTCCTAAATATCTAAAAGCTCTTTTGGCCGTTCCAATAAAACTACTTCTTTCTGCTTTTCTAAATTTTCTATCAGCTTCTAAAATTTCTGGGTCAACAATAGTTTCGGCAAAAGGTTTTGAGCCTGTTCTTTGTAAATTACTATACATTCCAGCATTAAAACCAGCCATTTTAGTAGCTCTACTTACACCAATGAGGTTACCTTTTAAATCAGTTCTATATTTTATAGCTGAAAAAGGGGCATTTGCCTCAGCTCTGATGTTTCTCTGAACTTCTTTATTAAATTTTTTCTCTAAATTTTCTCTTTCTTTTGCTGACCTTCGATGGATTTTATCTTGTTCAGTTTTGAATTTTATATTATCTTTTTTCTCTTGTTTTATTTTATCTGATAAACTTTTAGCATATTCTTTGTTATGCTTTCTAGCTATATCTAATGACTCATTTCTAACATCAATTTCTTTTTTTGTTTGTTGTGCTATTAATTTAGCATTTTCTTTATTCATTCTTTCATTTTGAGCAAACATTGCATTCATTTGAGCTTGCTTTGATGATGCTGATATTGATGAACCATAGGCTTCTTTATAAGCTAATTCTTGCTGTCTAAGTTTTTGACTAGCTGTTAAGGGTTTTCTTATTTTATCAAAAACTAAATCCCTAGATGTAAGAGATGGCGAAGCGCCAATTTCTTTTATAGTTTTAATATTTTGTCTTTGAAGCATTTGTTGCCTTAAATCAGCTTTTCTAGCCTCTGCATCAATTCTTTTTAACTCTGCTATTGATTGCCCACCAATACTTGATTTAAATTGTTCATAAGTCATAGTTCCAGTAGTATATTTACTACTAGCACCTTGATATTTTTGAACTCCAGTTATTTTACCAGTTAAATCAGTTGTATAGCTTAAAGGAGTTAATTTACTTTTGGAGGTTTTTCGATTTAAGTCATCAATTTCATTACCTAAATCATCTATTTCTTTTTTAGCTTTTTTGGCACTTTTAGCAACTTGCTCTAACTTAGGCGATAGATTATCTATCGTTTCAATTGTAAATTTAGGACCGGAAGAGTTTGTGTTTGCCATTTTTATTTATCTTATTTTTTAGTTCTGCAATTTTTTGTTCTTGCAAAATTCTTGCATTTTCTTTTGTATAATAATTATTAGCAATTTCAATCCATTGCCTAAATTCATTAAGACTAAAATTAATAATATCATTATAAGTAAATATGTTTTTATTTCTATATAAGAAATCAAATATTAATTCTTTAATATCTGTTATAAATTTATCATAAAAATCATATTTATCTTGCCAATTAACAAAAAACCCAAATTTTATTATTTGTTTTAACTGTTCGTTTGTAAAATTGGCTGTGTTGATAAAAAAGCGTCTATATAAAGAGTGTGCAAAGCATAAGCTAAAGCTGTTGGAATAGAAATTACTGATAACTTTTCATTTACACCTTGTGGCTTGATGTATTTATTTTCAATTAAAAATTCAAACTCTGCTCCAGCAACATCTTCTTTGCCTTTTCCTGCTTTTTGAAGACTTTCCATAGCTGTAATTGGCAAACCAATCATTTCAATTTGTTTAACAATATCATTAGGATTATTATTAATTTTAATCTCACAACCATTAGGAACATCAACTATAATACTTTTTTTATATGAATAATTAGGATTAATTTTAATATTTGACATATTTATTATGATTTAGTTAAAATAGATGGATTGGCTTGAAATACAAAACTAACTGAACCATCTGGGCTATGGGTTTGTTCTAAATCGTTCATTAAAAAACATTTAATATGTTGTTCATCAACACCACCAGACTCAGATAAAATATCAATTTGACAACCTCCTGTGGAGTTTTGTTGTTTTAATGTTCTAAATAATAGAGCTGGGTTTTGTTCACTTCCAGCTACATCATAATTTGGAACTGTAAAAGAAACAGAGCCAATTTTAGTAGTTTGGTCTTCTGATATTCTATTCTCTGTTAAACTTCCATTAACTACTGGTCTTGAAACAGTTTGTCCCAATCCTGCAACACTCGTTAAAGAATTACCTTCAATCCAAACATCTTTACCATTTATTTTAATTTTTTTAATATTTGTAGTCATATGAATTAATTTTTTGGAGTTATTACAAAGTCAGCTCTTTCGAATTGACCCATATTGAAGAATGAATATGAACCACTTATTTTTCCAGTTGTAGTATCTATATTCAAAACAATACTTTTTAAGAAATCAGTTAATTTTCCTGGTTGAACAATTCCTAACTCTCCAAGTTCTTGATAAAGACCAGACATATAATTCCTAAAACCTTGAATATCAATATATTTATTATCAGGAATATTAGGAGTAGCTCCATTAGTCAATCCTGCTTGCGCCCAATCTTTTTTAATTCTTTTTTGGAAGTAAGCCTTAACATATCTTGAAGTATGAACTTTATTCAAATTATAATAAGTGTTTCCATCAGCACTTTCAGTTGCTTTTTTGAAACAAGTCATATAATTAATTTCTGTCAAGGTATAGGTTCCAGTATCATCAATACCATAAGTTGAACCACCTAAATCATTAATAGCTTTTCTTTCAATTGTTGTCCAGTTATTTTTTTGTCTAATTACTGGTAAATGATAAAGAATATTATTTGCATAAGGAACACCTAGCTTATCAACCCCACCGCGAATATTACCACCTAGCATATATTTCTCAATAGCAGAATCTGGAAATGCTCTTAAAGTATTAATAGCAATTCTATATGAAGTTAAAAATAAAGGATTAACTGGTTTTGATGCTCCTTTATGATTAGACTCATTTGCTAGTTTAACACAACCTTTTTGAATGGTTTTAGTATTTAAAGTATTAACCGCTAGAGATGAAGTAATATTGGCATAAGTGTCAACATCATCAAAATGTCCAATAGATTCAATAGCCATATCTGGAGTATTCCATTTAGCATCAAGATGGGATTTTACAACAGTTAGAAAGGCTTTAGGGAAAATTAAATCATATTGAACTTCATTAATTTTATCTAAAGTGTTTGTAATAACTGGGTCAGTTGCTCCACCTGAAAAAGCTGTAATAGTGTAGGTAACACCTGATACAAAACCATCAATAAGGATAGTTGACATATTCATTGAAGTTCCTTTATTTTTAGCTGTAAAGGTTACTGTTCCACTAGAATTTGAGGCAGTTACTGCTGAATCTTTGTTTGCAGTAATTTTAGCCACTAATTCATCTCCAATAGAAGTAGCAGTTGAAGTGGTTAAAACATTGATACTATATTTATCAAAAATGCCATCACATACAATAATATCAAGAATACCAATTTTTGGATTAGATACTGTAAAAGCAATAGAACCTGTCGCGGCAACACCAGAAGCATTATCAGAAACAGGAATAATAGATAATGGAGTGTAAATATCAACCAATTTAAAAGCCTTAACAGCAGAGCAGGCTTGTGAACCAGCTCCTAAAAGAGCTTCCCAATCTTCAAAATTATTGTTTAATTCATAAAGATTTCCTGAGGTAAAAGCCGCACCTAAACCTTGTGCAATAATTAAAGGTTTAACCGTATCAGCTTTATATGCTGGATTCTCTGGTTTTAATGTTTGATTAACAAAAGGATTTGTAGTCATAATTATTTATTTTTAGGTTTTATAATTTTTAGATTATTGTTATAATCATTAAATTTAATTTGCTCTGCCCAGAACGAATCTATAACATTACCATACTCATCAGCCTCTAAATCTAAAGTATGACCAATTGGCAAAAATTTTTTAGAATATGGACAATATAATTCTTTTAATATTTCTAATTTAATTTTCATAAAAGTATTTGATTTATTAATTTTTATTATTATTATGATTTTTAATTAAGTGTCAATAATATAGTTTCGTTTAAAATTAAGTAATGTTAAGTCAAATTGAGTTAGATTCATTAGTAGAAAAAGGGTTTTTAGATTCTTACAAAACCAATTTTAGAAACTTTTATAAGAATGTCGGATTTAATGCTATTTTTCCTGGCAAAACTTTAATTGAAACTTATGTAACTGATTATCTTTGTGAGGTTTGTGAAGCAAGTTTTTATAGAGAAAAAGAGTATAGAAAAGTTATCATTAATATCCCACCAGGTTTAATGAAATCAACAATTATATCAGGTGCTTTACCAGCTTGGGTTTTAGGCAATAGACCTCAAGAAAGAATATTTGGTATTTCAAATACTGATGAATTAGTAAAAAGAAATATAGACTGGACAAAACTAGTTATTGAAAATAATGAATTTAAAAAAATATTTCCCACTTTTGAATTAAAAAAAGATACTCAAACTCATATTCAAACTTATTTTGGCGGTGAAAGAAAGGGTTTTTCTACTCTTGGAGGTATAACAGGTGAAAGATGTGATTTAATGCTTGTTGATGATTATATGAATACTAAAATGCTTTTAAGTGATGCAGAAAGGACAAGAGCATTAACTTTATGGGCAGAAGGTTTTGAGTCAAGAATTGATTCAAATGGTTGTATTATAATAATTGAACAAAGACTAGACCCAAGAGATTTAACTGGATATATTTTAAGGACAAGAAAAGATGAATATACCCATATTAAAATTCCAGCATATTTTGAAGAAAAGAAGTATTATTACATAGAATATAATAGAAAATTAAATAACAATAAAACAGAGAAAATAAAATTTGAAATGACTTTTAATGAAGGGGATTTATTGTCTCCAGAAATTATAACACAAAAGAAAATTGATGATTTAAAAAATAGAATTATTGATTCTGAAACTGGTATTGCAAATGGTAAATTTGTATTTTATGCTCAATATCTTCAAGACCCAATAAGTAAAGATGGTAATTTAGTCCAAATTGATTGGTTTCTTACTTCAAGATTAATAGATTTCGAAACTATGATATTTGATTATATTGTTGTTTCAGTTGATTCAGCTCAAAAAGCACAACAAATAAATGACCCATCTTGTTTTCATAAGTATGGAATTATTAAAAATAAACCATATTTAATTGATAGATATTCAGAAAGAAAATTGTATCCTGAAACTAAAGAAAATTTAATTAACTTTTTAAACAATGGACACAAAGCAAACTTTTGTTTAATTGAAGATAAAAACACTGGTTCTTCATTATTACAAGAATTAAAAGATGAATCAAGATGTTCATTTGTAAGATTAATTCCTATTGAACCTGGTATAAGTTCAAAAGAATTAAGATTTTCAACAGCTACTGGTTATATGTCAAAAGGAATATATGTTCCAAAAGATGCTTCTTGGTATCCTGATTTTGAATCACAAATGATTAGATTTCCAAAAGCTCCTCATGATGATGATGCTGATGCTTGTGCTCAGTTTTGTAATTATATGACTAAAGCAAATTTTTTTAATAATGTTGAAAATTTAATATTTTCAATATAACTTTCCATCAACATTTAATAAAGAATTTGCAAGGAAATCAAATTCTCTAAGGGCTAAAACATCAACTTCATTTAACATATCATCATTAGTCAAATAAATAGTTGTCTCAAAGTTATAAGCATAACACATTAAACCATTTTCTTCGAAAACAACTCCATCACTTGTTGGGGTTATTCTAGTATGTGATGTTTGTTTTAATTGAGATGATGGAGAAAATCCTCCTATTGATTTAAGTATTGGAGCAAAATAATCTAAACATTTATCTTTAACATAAGCATTAGTGTATTGGTTATTTGCATAATTAAGTGGATAAAATATATATAAACTTAATGGAGTTATTGATAATAAATTTAATCTTTGATTATTTAATAATTGATTACTAACATCAGTATTATTATTTGGGTCTTTGCCAATTAATCTTTCATTGACAACAACTGCTAGAGCTGGTTTATAGGTTGAATCTTCTGAGGTTGCAAAATTTTCATATAATTGTTTGGCATCAGCAAGGCTAGAAGCACCATAAACTCTAGGAGCAACTTTTACTTTACCACCATAACCAATTGTTCCTATGCTATCATTATTAATAAATGTAAATTGATTACTATGAGTGCTAGTAACTAATTTATATCCATTAAAACCACTATTGATTAATTTTTTTATTGTTGGAGTTCCAGTTGCTGGAGTTGTTGCAGTTTGGTCAACTTCAAAGAAAATTAATTTTTGAGTTGGTTTTAGATAAATATACTTAATATCTTTAGAACTAGTAATTCCTCTACCATTTGTTATTACAAAAGTATTAGCATTTGTTATAGAGCTTATTGATTTTTCAACTTCTAATGAATTATGATTACTATCATACAAGTGGATTTTATAATCTTGATTAACAATAAAAGGATTGGCTTGAGTAGTAGTAATTGTGATTTGATTAGTTGCCTGATTCACTGAGAAACTAGAAACTTCAAAAATAATATTGTCAGAATATATTTTTTTTATACCATTATATTTTGCATCTGTTGCACCATCAATTTCTATTTCTTTGTCTTTTGGATAAATAAAATTATGTGGGTCAGTAGTAAGTGCAATTGCAATATTATTATGTCTTCTTAGAGATATAATTGTATTTGCATATTTAACATCACTAATTAATACACCATTACCATCTTGAACGTGTGAAACTTGGTCAGTCTCAATAGTTACAATATTTCCAGCTTTTGTTGTTGAAATAATATTATAGGTATCATTAAAAACGCCATCAAGGTATTTTGGTAGGACTGCTTTTAATTGATTGACTAATTCTATTGTTTTCATTTTATAAACCTAAATCTTTTTCTAGGGCAATTAAACCATTATTTAAATCAATGGTATTGTAATAGGCTTCTTGTGCAAAAGCATCAATAACTATAACTGCTTTTCTTAAACATTCAAGTTTTTCTTTATCATTTAATTTGTTAAATTTTTCTATACATTGAGAAACTTCTTTTCTCCATTTATGATGATTTTCTTCTTTTTTAGCAAAAGAATTTAATGGCAATAAAATTAAAATAATAAACAAAATATATTTCATAATTTTTTTAATGATTGATTAATAGATGCTATAATTTTATTTCTAATAGCTAATTTATTTTGTCTCAATGGTCTTGAGATGTTATTTCTTGGAGCAATTTTTTTACCCAATGAGTTTATGCCTCCAAATTCTTGAGTAGCGGCATGAGGAGCTATTTTTGCATCTGCACCAATAATTTGACTATTAGCCCCTGATGATTGTGTATAGATAGATTTGTGTAATTTACCATCATATATTGCAGAACTTTCTTTACCACTCCTATTAGAGGCTCTATGTCTTTTTTTTAATCCCCATTGTGGAGGAATATATAAAGTTCCTGTTTTAATCAAATACATTTCTGAATGTATTTTATCAACCATAAAATTACCAGCTTTTCTTAATCCAACCCTTCTTCCTCTTTTGTAAGCATTAAGAACTTTTTTAATATTGTTAGGGTTTATTTCTATCTTATTTAATGCAGTTTGTAGAGATATTTTAATATTACTCATTTTTGATTAATTTTAAATTGATTATCTCCTTTATGAATGCACCTTAAAACTGTAAATGTATTATTGTTATTTACATTTTGTTTTATATCAATAATATCATAAGCCTGATTAGTTGCTGGATTTAAAAGATAGTGATGCTTTTTTATTGGTTTATCTTTATTATATCTAATATAAAATTCATCAGTAATTCTACCTAAAGAATTTGTAGCATCAAATACCTCTTCCCCATTTATGGTTTTTTGCTTAGACCAAAAAGTAGCATAAACACTTAATATTGCATTTATATCTTGATTATTTTGTAAATTATTTCTTGTTTGATGTCTAGCAATAATTTGTATAGGAGTATTCAAATCTGCAATAGATACTTTAATATTGGGTTTTGTTATATAACCACAATTTTGCATAAATTAAATAATTTCAATTATAAATGGTCTAAAATTATTAAAAGCTAAGTTATAATGATTGCAATTATAATCACCTCTATTCATATAACAATCAGCAATAAACATTAATAATGATTGTTTAATGTTAGCAGGAATGTTAGCCTCATTTGCACCATAACCAGCAGTAAAATTAATTACAACGCTATTTTTTATTTCATCAATTTCATTAGGATAAAAATTATTAACTTTTAAGAAGATTTCAGAAAATCCCGTTGAATCATTATAATAATAATTTTGACTAGTGTAATTTGTTAAAACATTATTTAGATAATATTGTATCGATACTATTGATTGTAATTTAGATTTTCGTATTTTAATTCCAACATTGTATTGTGGGAATTTATCTAAATAAGTTTTATATGTTTTTGTTATTAAAGACCTTCCAGTCATTTCTTCAAAGAAACTAGAAGCAACTTTAATTAAGTGTGTTAAATAAGTATCATCATTGGTAAAATCAATCCTAAGATGACTTTTAACCTCAGTTAAGGTTAAAGGCAACTCATTAGTTTGAGATACTATACTATATTCTATTGGTTGCCTAAATAACATTATTTATTTTTTTTATTTTTATGGTCTTTTAATTCTTTTGTTGTTTTTTCTTTTATTTCTTTTTGTTCAACAACTTCTTCTTCAATATTAACTTCTTCTTCTAAAGAATCAACAACTTCTTGTTGAGCAATATCCTCAACTTTTAATTCTTTTTTATTAATTAAAACTTCTTTTAAATTAGTGCAATTAAAGCAAAAATTAAATTTATCATCAGAGCCAAAAAAGAAAATTAATTGTTCTTTGGTGTATTCACCTTTAGCAATTTTAATTCCATTTTGATTAAAATCCTTAATTAATTGATACATAATAAAATTATTTAAATTGATTTATCCCCCCTCTAATTAAAGAAGGGGGATAATAGACTATGATTGAACTTGTGGTTGGTCTAAATAAAGTAGAATAGTTTTTACTTCAAAAGTAGCATCAGGGCTACCAGATGAAGCAACTGTTCTAACTCTAAAATATTTTTGTCCATTTATAGCTAAATTCTTTAAAGATAAAGATTTAGTTCCTGCGGCAGACAAAGAAGTTTGGTCTATTGCAGAAGTTGAAGACATTCTATCATTTTTGTTAAGATAATCATCACTAGTATAAGTTAAAACATTTACACTAAAAGATGAATCATTAGCAAATTGAACATCCTGTATTTTTACGCTTCCTGCGGCAACAGCAGAAGCATAAAGAAAGTTTTTAATTTCTGATACACCAGAAATATCAATAGCAGAACCAGCCACAACTTGTGCTGAGGTAGTTCTTTGTGCTAATGCGATTGAGTGTTTTAGGATTACTCCTGTTAATTTTTCCATGTTATTTCTCCTTTATATTAATAATTTAAGATTTTTTTGCGAAAAGAACCTTAACTCCCTCTTTAGCAACTAGACCTTGAGCAGCATAAGAAATTTTACCAGCTGGCACAGCACCATTTAATAAATTTCCAATAGTCCCATCATATCCTATTACACCAAGACTAGATGGTATTAATTTATAACTATTTTTTAAATCTGCTACAATAGCTAATAATTTTCCATCATTAGAAGTTCCACCTGGCACATAGTCAGTAGTAATATCAGCACTTCCATCAGCTAAAGATTTATAGTTTCCAATTTGATTATGTTCAAAAGTTTTTACTATATAGGCTTTTTCTGGAGTAACTAAATTGCTAATACCATTGGCAGTGTAAAAGAACTGTTCGGTAGGCAAGTGTCCATCAGATACTGTTTTTGAGAATAAAGCATTAAGAAAAGTTCTACTAATATAAATAATAGCAGAATTTGAATAATTTTTCTTAAGTTTAGAAGGAAATAATCGCAAATCTTCTCTAGTTGTATCACTAACTGGAGCATCTGCTGTTGTAGTTTCAACTTTTTCAATTTCACCTTTAATAGCTGCTTCAATAATATCTTGAAACACTTGTGCAGCAAGTTTTCTATCATATTTATTGTTTAAGCTAGTAATGTTTCTATCTAAAATTCCAAGTTCATTTGGATTAGTAACCACTTTAGAAGAAATGAACATTTTTGCTGAATGAGTTTTCATTCTAATCTTAATTTCATTTTTCTTAATCACTTCACTAAGTTGAGCAGCATCCATCTCATTGTTTTCAAATAAATCAAGTTTTGATTCATCATAACCATCCCAAGCTGAATCTCCGTCATTTTTAGCAACTGCTGGTAAAATATCAATATCACCTAGAATTTCTGTGCTAGGTTGTTTATTAACATCGATTTCACCATACTTATCAGGAGCGCCAGTAAAATCACCAGTAGTAGTAGCATCAGAAAAACGAATAGCTTTATATTCTTCTTTAGCAAAATCAATCTGACCTTTATTATTTAAAACACTAGCAAGAGTTTTTAATGAAGCCTCATCATTGATTAATTTACTTTTTTTACGATTTATTTGAGTAATACTTTTGGTATTATTTACAAATTCCTCTACGGTATTTTGCCATTTCTGGGTTGATTCATTAATTTTTTTAACTTCTGAATCAATAAGGTTTTTAGTTTCTTCAACAATTGAACCTTTTGCACTTTCTACTTCTTCTTTAATAGATTTAGATAAAGATGTTTCTAAATTTTTTTCAATTGCTTGAAAACTTTTTTCAACATCAAGGAAAGTATTTTTTTCTTTTTCGTCCATATTATTTAATAATTGATTTGTTAATATTATTTAATGCTAATTTAATAGCTAAATTATTTAAGTCTTTTGCTAAATTTTCTGAGGATTTAACATTAGTTTCCAAAGCATCACACTTTGTTTTTTCCTCAACATCACGTTGAGTTGAAAATTCTTTTATTTTGGATATTAGGGTTTTTCTTTCGCTACCTGTTAAACCAAATTTATCAGCTAATAAATCTTCTAATTCTCTTATTGAAGTTGTTTTTTCCAAAAAGGATTTAAAATTTTCGACTAGAGCATTATCATTTGCCCCTTTAACTACTAATGAATATTCAATTAATCTTCCTTTGGTGATTGTAGTTATATTTTTCTTTGTATCATAATCTGCCTCTTGTTTTAAAAAACCAACAGAAAATTCTGCAATAGCACCACCTTTAACTAAAGGTATAATTTCTTTACTAACAAATTCACTAGCCTTAATTAATTTAGCAGTTGATGCCAAACCATCTTGTCTATCAAAATTAAATTCATCAGCTATACCAATTGGTTTATCTGTTTTATGATTAAATAATAC
Source organism: Rickettsiales bacterium (assembly GCA_023256705.1). Lineage (GTDB taxonomy): Bacteria > Pseudomonadota > Alphaproteobacteria > Rickettsiales > UBA1997 > CAILUF01. Next base: position 14,335 of record JALREU010000002.1, on the reverse strand, counting down.
TGGGAATGGTCTATTTTGAGAAATTCTTTGTTTGATACTTTCATCAAATAAACCTTTAACTAATACATCGTTGTCATGGTCAACATTATTATAACCAGCAACTAGTCCAGATACTTTAAAAAACATGTCATCTTCTTGATTTAAATCCTTTTGAGTTAAATCAATACTAAAAGTTTTTCTAATTATATTTTGTGTCATAGGGTATTAAAAATTAATAAATTTAATTGACATTATATTTTTTTTTTATAAATTGTAAATAAAGGACTTGCATTTACTTAAAAAAGAACTAAACTTAATTATGAAATTAATTAATCCTAATATGGGTAAAAAACCCAAAACAGATACTAATAAATTTATTAGAGAACTAAGAGAGTATATTCCTATGGTATATAATTTTGGTTTTATACAAAAGAAAGATGAAAAAGAATTTAAAAAAAATTTCTTAGGAGTTTATGATTATGCTCATTGGTATGTTGGAGGCATTAGAGTTTGTTATAAGACAATTTTAAAACTTTTACAAAAAATAGAAGAATTGCATAATAGAAATAAAGAGTTAGAAAAACAAATAAATGATTTTTTAAAAGGAAAATAATGTATAACTACAATTGGAATTTAAAGGACACAAATTTTACTAAAGATAAAGGAAAAGTATTTTCTTTATTTTCTTGTGGTGGTGGCTCTACAATGGGTTATAAATTAGCTGGATTTGATGTTATTGGTTGTAATGAAATAGATAAGAAAATGATGGAAGTTTATATTGCTAATCATAATCCTAAATATCCATATTTAGAACCTATTCAGGAATTTAAGAAGCAAGATAATTTACCTAATGAATTATATAATTTAGACATATTAGACTCATCTCCCCCTTGCTCTAGCTTCTCTATTGCAGGTGTAAGAGAAGATGCTTGGGGTAAAGAAAAAAAATTTAGAGAGGGTCAGGCAGAGCAAGTTCTTGATACTTTATTTTTTGATTCGATTGAAGTAGTTAAAAAATTACAACCTAAAGTGGCAATTCATGAAAATGTAAAAGGTTTATTATTAGGTAATGCTAAAAAATATGTATCTGAAATTTATCAAAAATTAAATGATGCAGGATATTATACAAAGCATTTTTTACTTGATGCTTCTAAAATGGGAGTTCCTCAAAGAAGAGAAAGAGTATTTTTTATATCTGTCAGAAAAGATATTGCTGAAAATATCTTGGATTATGAAATAGATATGTTTGACCCACAATTAAAGATTAATTTAGTCTTTAATGAAAAACCTATAACATTTGGAGAATTTTATCAACCGAATATTATTGATAGAAAAGTATCAGATGGTAAAATGAAAGAATATTGGTTAAATAGGCATAAATCAGATAAAAACTTTGCTGATACTATTTTAAGAATTGAAAATAAAAACAGGTGTTTTAACAATATTTATCTTCATAAAGATGAAGTTCCAAACACATTAACTTCTAATAGTGATGTATTTTATTTATTTGATGAATATAGAAAGCCAAATAGGCAAGAGATATGTTGTATTTCAACATTTCCACAAGATTATAATTTTTTAAACAATCCTTATAATTATATTGCAGGAATGTCAGTTCCACCAGTAATGATGGCAAGAATTGCTAATGAAGTTTATCAACAAATATTAACAAAAAATTAAAAATAAATGTCATTAAATAAAGTAACTTTAATAGGAAATTTAGGTCAAGACCCTGAAGTAAGCTCAACACAAAATGGCGGAGAGATTGCAAAATTTTCTATTGCCACCACAGAAAGCTGGAAAGATAAAAACACTGGCGAAAGAAAGGATAAAACTGAATGGCATCGCATTGTTATTTATTCTCAAGGCTTGGTTGGAATTGCCAAGAATTATTTAAAAAAAGGTTCAAAAATTTATATTGAAGGTGCTTTGCAAACTCGCAAATGGACTGATGACCAAGGAATTGAACATTTTGCTACTGAAGTAGTTTTACAAAATTATAATTCTAATTTACAAATATTAACAAAAAATTAAAAATAAAATTATTATGAAATTATAACTTAAAAAATTATTAGAAAATCAATAAAATATGAAAGATATAACTTTTCACTATACTAATGAACAAATGGTAAAGGATTTATTGGCAATAACTCCAATAAGTCAATATAACACTGCTATTGATGCTGGCAGTGGTAAGAATAAAATATGGTTTAAAAATTTACCTTGTCATATAAAATATGAATGTGAAATTGAAGATGGTAATGACTTTTTTAAATGGGATAAAAAAGTGGATTGGGTAGTTGGCAATCCTCCTTATCATATATCTTGGAAATTTACAGAAAAAGCCTTAGAAATTGCAGATGTTGGGATTGCTTGGTTAATAAATAATCAAGCATTAAATTCACATTTGACACCTAGAAGAATACAAACAATGAAAGAAAAGGGTTTTTATTTACAATCAATTCAAGTTGTAGCAGATAAAAGATGGTTCGGAAGATATTATTATTTAATCTTTACAAAAGATTATAGTGATTTTTTAGATTCAACTATTATATCCTATTAATCTTTGTATTTTTCCCAGATATTTGTTGCCCAAGTTCTACCAGCATCTGACCCCCACAAATCCCAAGCTATACGCCAAGTTGTAGGTTCACCATCTCTAAACTCGTAATGAGTTGAGCGATAATTGCCGTGCCTAGAAAAAAAAGAATACATTCTTTTAACCGTATTTAAACTTAGATTTTCTCGATTAACTAATTGATTAGCCCTTTTAACACCAACCGCAGTTCCACCTCTTCCATATTTTTGTCTCCATTCTAAAGCCCTAGCACCAGCGGTTGCCATCGCTTCAGTAGGCTTAAATGTCTCGACTGCTTTAAGAGATTTATTATTAATATCATTACCTCTATTATTAGAATAATCAATTAATGGCTCTCCAATCATTAAATCATTATCAGCATCAGAACCAATAGGAACTTGATTGCCGTCCATAAAGAAAATATCTAAACCATCTTCTTTTGGCATATTAATCATATTTCTTAATTCATTCTTATAAAGAAATCTGGATTTATCAAGATTTAATACATTATCAACAAGTTTATTTCTAAGTGGCAATATATCCCATATTTTAAAACCAAAATCATCTATACTTCTACTGTAATATTTATTATAAATAAAAGTTTTTAAAAAAGAATAATAATCATTAAATTTTGGAATAATATTTTGTTCATATAATTGAATTATTGCTTCTTCTAATATATTTTGTGAATTTGAAGTAATTGAATTTACTAGAGGTAGAGGAATTTCAAACTTTTTATAAATTTGTAATTCAGAATTCATTTTCTGTGAAGAAAAATCCATGTCTTTAGCAACAAAAGGATTTTTAACATCTAATATTTTTAAACCAAGAAGAGACACAATAATTTTACCAGAGTTTCTAGCTCCTGAGAATTGAGTTTTTAATTCTTCTTGCAACTTCTTTCTTTGCTCATCACTATTGAAACTTAAACCAGATTCTTTATCTAAAGAAATTATTTTATCTGCTGTAAGGGCTTTTTCCATACCACTTTTATTATGGATATTTGCATCATTATATAATAATATTTCTTTTTCTATGGCTGTAAGAGGCGATTTACCAAGAAAGAAAGAAAAAGGTATAATGCCATTAGGGTCAGATGGAGTTTTATAAATAAATAACTCATTATTATCTAGGTAATAACCAACTTCACCTCTTTTTATTTTATATTCATAAACATCTTCTAATCCATTTAGATTCCTAATCCTTATTCTTGTTGGATATAATTGATTAGTTTTCATTTCACTTTCAAGAAAAGAGATTCTTCTAGGGTGAATATTCTCTAAAGATATTAAATTTCCACTTTTATCACTTTTTGCTAAAATAAAATTATTACCACAAGAATTATAGTGCTGTAAAGCCTCATTTATAAAATAAAAATGTGTTTGATTGTTATTAGGCTTTTTAAGTAAATCTAAAAATGGATTCTTAGCAAGATATAAATCATCTTTTATAGCATAAGGTTTTATTGAGGCAATCTTTGTCGCAATCATATCAATGGCCGTTGCAACTGGTGTGCAAGTCCTGTAATATTCCATATACTCATCAAGGCTAACTGCAACATTAAATTGAGTCTCACCATTAGACATTACATTTAAATAGTAATCTCTTTGCCTTGAGGAGAAAAATCTATTGAAAATTCCAAACATTTATATTAGTATTTTATTTTATAAAACATTAATTATTATTAATAAAAAAAAATATTATGCAAGAAGAAAAAGTAAAAGAGTTAAAATACAAGGAATTTGAAGAGATATTTAAAAAAAACAAAGGTAAATTATGGATAAAAATGGGTATGAATAGTAAAAATGAGTGGAAATTAATGAAATTTATACCAAAAAAAGCTAAAGAATCTAAGATTTTCGCCCAAAAACCTATAAAAATAATAGAATTTTACAATGATTTAGGTGGTTTTCTAGTAAGAAAGTATGATTTAGCTATTTTCGAGTAATAATTGAGCCTCTTTATCCTCTATTAATGCTATTTTTTGAGCAATATCCCTTTGAATACTCAAAAGCTGGTCTCTATTTAAATTATTGGTTAATTGTTTAATAGCTATAACAATTTTATTAGGGTCTTCGAGATAAACATTATTTTGAGTATTATTAATAATCCTAGTAGAAGCAGTGTGTTTATCTGGGTCTCTAAGTTTTATTGAACTTTCTAAACCAGCAACAACGACTTTAGCTCCTAAATCACTAATCCCAGTTTTACCCTCCATAAAATCATCAACAAACTCAGATTGCTTGTCAATTAAAAAAGAGGTTGCCATCTTTTGAGCATTTTCAAATCTAAGTCTTAAATCAGGATTACAGGAGATATATTTTCTAATATGTCCAGCAGGAGGCATATTCTTAATTTTACCAATCTTATTAATACTTAACCCCATAGAGGAATATTTAATAAAATCCTCAATTATTTCATCATTAATTTGAAAGATTAAACCTTCTTTCTCCTCAGCTTCCATTTCCTCATCAGTTTTATAACTTATACCTTTTATAAAATTTACATAATCATCTGCTTCAACTTTAGCCTTCATAATTTTCTCAGAATAAGTAGAATTATTTTTCCAATAATGTCCATCATTTCTATTGTTTTTCATAAATAATAAGTTATCTAGTTTTTATTAATAAATTAACTACCAATACAATAAAATAAACCTTTTTAAAGTCAAGAACTTTTAAAACACTACTTACACTTAGCTTTTCATAATCATACCATCAATACAATCAATAAAATCAATACTCCATTAATATATAAAAATACTACTTGACAAAAATAAATTACTTGACATAATTTAACACTTATGGGGTAGTGTATCTTATAGAATATATTTCTCTTTAGAATAGATATTTAATATTCTTTAGATACACGGGGTAATCAAGTATAATGATTAGTAGCAAGTCTATTTACGCTAATTATTGAAAACTCAAATCTTCCCATAAATAATCTTTTTTCAATAATAGTAAAGAGACTCCTTATATAGTTTTATAGAATATATAAAATTAGATGTAGATGATTGATGCATAGTTCTTAGCCAATAGTTTCAAATACCCCTTACAAGTGCTTTAAAATCAATATATAATGATGTTTTTAGATGATGTTTGAAAAATTGCATTGAAAATTGAGGGGAGTTGAGTGTAAGGGTAATTTAGCCGCCGCCCCTCCCCCCTTTCTCCAATACTTTCAACCACGCCTCCAAATAAAAACAAAAAACAACGATCAAACAATAATTAAAAAATAAATAATTAATAACTTTATTGATTATATTAATTTTTAATAACTAATATTAATTATTATTAATCAATAATTTATTTAATAATTTTAATTTATTTAATAAATATTAATAATAATAAATATTTATATTATAATTAATAATAAATATTATAAATAGTATAAATATTATTAATTATTATAATTATTATAAGTAATAATAAATAATATAAATAATTTAGATTAATAAAGATTAATAAAAATAATAGATAATAATAATTTTGATTTAATTAGAATTTTGAAAAAATGGAGCAATAAAGAAATGTGTTTTTATTTGTAAAAAATTGCAACATACCCACCACATCAAAACCCCCTAAAAAAAAACTCCAACTTAAAACCTATAATTTTTAATAAATGTTAATTAATTTATTAATTATTAAATAACGACTCAAATTAAAACAATAATAAAAAACCTCTTGACGTGTATTATTGAAACAATCGCAAAAAAAAACTTGACATCATTTTTTTTAAATAAATTTATTAACTTCTATTAAATATAATTATAATTATTATAAATTATTATAAATTATTCTTTAAATTTTTATAAAAATCATCTTAAAAATATTAAAAAAGTTTTAAAAAAATTATTATTTTATTAATAAATTTCATTTTGAAACAATCGACAAACTCAATAAAATCAATACTCCAGAACATTTTTTAAATAAAAATAAAAGATTTAAAAAAAATTCAAAAAAATATTTGACAAAATAAAAAAAGTAAATTAATATTATTTTTATAAATAAAAGATTAATAAAATAAATCTTTTAAATATTAACTTAAAATTTAAAAAATATGAAACTTTTAGAAATTACAAAAAATATAACTTTATTAAATGCAAATTCTTTGAATTATCGCAACGGTTTTAATTATGAAATTGAAACAATTGTAAAATTTTTTAATTTAATAATTTTTAAAAAAATATCATTTTCAAAATAAATTTTTACTTAATATTAACTTAACTAAAAAACATATGAAAAATTTAAATAAAATAGTTGGTGAACTTATCAACATATTAAAAGAAAAAAATGAAATTGCGGCCAATAAAAAATTTGAACAATTTTGTAAAGATAAAAAGTTGCCGTTTTGGTGTAAATTAGCAATTGTTCAAGAATATAAAAAGCAAAAAAAACAATTAAGCAAATAATCCAATTAATATTAACTTAACTTAACTTAACTTAACTTAACTAAAAAAAAAATATGTCAAATAACTTAAAAAATTCAATTCATTATAAAGATTATTCAATTTTAAAATTAAGGTTGGAATATTCAAAAACAGGAGTTTTAAGATTAAAAACAATCTCCGGGGAAACATTAGCCAAGGCCTCCGGCTATGGCTACGATAAAAAAGGGGCTGCATTTCATGAACTATTTATAAAATTAGGTTTCGATGTTAAAAAATATTGTTACACAAAATTTGACTTATTTGATTATACACTTGAAGGAGCAAACCATTTTTTAAGAAAGGTTCATATTAATTATAAAATTAATTATAAGACAAACATTTCTGATAATCTTGATTTTATTGAACTTTCAAAAATTGATTAAATATGATAAATAAAAAAATAATAAATTTTTTAGAAAATAAATTTAAAACTAAAAAAATAAAATTGATTTTTAGAAGCTGGGACGGCTCCTATTCAATAAGAATTAATAATAATAAATCTGTGATTGGTTATTATTACATTAAAAATAATCAATTAATAATAAATAAATAATAATAATTAAAAAAAACCTTTATGAAATATATTTTAATTTTTTTAGTAGCAATGTCAATTTTTGGAGGTTATCAAGATTTGACAAAAAAACAAAATCCAATCTTTAAAAATGATGCAAATTATAAGGCTTATTTACATTATTTAGAAAAAAATGGCCTTAATTAAAATACTAACTACTTAAATATTAACTTAAATTAAAAATTAATCAATTAAACATATGAAACAAGAAATTTTAATTAATTTTGGTGGCTTTTATAACTCAATACATGAAGCACAGATTGAAAATCAATTTGAACTGCATGAAGACGGAGCCGACGATCAAGCACAAGATCGCGACTACACTAAAACACAAATAAACTATTTAAAAAAATATTTAAAAGAAATGGAGCAATTTTTATTTAATAATAAAATTGAAGTAAAATTAAATTTTGTAAAAATTGAAAGCCCCCGCGAGTATAATTTTGAAACTGATAAAATTGCGATTAATATCTTAAAAAATCATCAAAAAACAATAATAAATTTTGTAAAAAATAATTTCTCAATTGAACTAATCGAACTAATTAAAACACAAACAACGGCAAGGGATGGTTACCGCCCTTTTTATACATTTAATGAAATTTATAAAGAAAATAAAAATAATTTACTTTTAGAGGCTTGCCTTGAAATAATTTGCGACCAAGTCAATAAAGACGAGTTACCTTATGAATTTGATTTAGAATATTTAAAATAAATTTTAACAATATTATTTTTTATTAACAATTATTAATCTTAATTAAAATTATTATGAAATTACCAAAAAATTTAGAACATTATTTTAAAAATGGCCTTAATTAATAGCAACTATTATTAAAATTTAATTAAAAGCGGTAAAATTCAATTTATGGCGGTTTTTTACCTGCTAACTACTTTTAGGCTATAGAATTTATTTTAACTAGTTTAAAAATAAGATTTTTAAACTGGATAACTTATTAACTTAAATTTAAAAATATGAAATTACAAGAATTTGAAACAATTTTAAATGATTTATTAATTAGTTTACCTTTTTTTGGTGGTGAAATAACAAAAATATGCTTATTTCAAGACTACGATCAAGATTTAAAAACTAAATTTTTAAATGAAACAAAACCAATTTTTGAGTTTAAAAAAATTATTGTAAGAATTAAAGTTACTGATAATTATTTTAATGATTTTAGTTTTATAATCCCTAAAAATCCAGAAAATCTTTTTAAAAGTTTAATAAATTCAATTTTAGCGTTTTTAAAAAAACAAGATGATTATGGAAAAAAATTAGGTTTTATTGAGTCAAATTATAAAGATGATTTTTTTAAGGCTTTTAAAATTAAAAATTCTAATTATTTCAATAACTATCTTGTTTATGCTACAACTTATGGCCTCGGTTATTATTGTTTGTTATTAAGTCAAAACCAATTCAATAACATAAATAAGCAATTAGAAGCATTTTTAAAAGAAAATAATATAAATAATTATAAAAATGAATTTAGTGACGCTTGCTGGGTTTATAGATTCAAGTTTAAAGGCTTAAAAGAAAATAATATAAATCTTTTAAAAAATCTAATTTTACAATTTTAATTTAACTTTAAATTTTAATTAGCTATAAAATTTATTTTAACTAGTTTAAAAATCTTATTTTTAAACTAGCTAACTTATTAACTTAATTTAAAAATATATGATAATAGAAAAAAAAATAATTGAAAATATTGAATTTATAAAAATTGACTTTGAAAGGGTAGTTATTCACTTTTTAGCAATATCAAAAGATTATAATGACGCTTTAAAGATTGCTAAAAAAACAAGTTTTAAATCAAATAAATATAACAATAAAAAATTTGGCGGCGGTATTGTCTTTTATTGCTGATTTTGAGCAAAAACCTATTAAAAATTAAATTTAAATTATATGAATAAAAAAAATAAAATCTTATTTATAGACAGGCAAAAAAACGGGTCTTATTTTGTTAAAATACTAATTAAAAACAGCGATAAGCCCGATTTAATAGATCTTGAGTCACAAAAAATTTATTATGGCTATACAAAAAAAGAAGTTTTAAATTTGGCAAAAAATGAGCCAATAAATATTTTGTATTAAATAATTAAATCAATAAATAAAAGCCCCCGCCGCTAAAAAAAATGGTGGTGGTGGGTTTTTACTTGCAGATTTTAAGCAAGAAATTTTTATTAAAAATTAATTTTAAATATATGATTCCAATTTTAACGGGCTCGCATAGTAGCGACTCACTACATAACAAGCAAAAATTTAATAAAATAAATGAGTTGCTTTATTCAAAAGAAAATCCGATTTACAAAAAATTTTATGATATGAAGGTTTTTTTTATGTTGGCAATTCTTTAATAAAATATAATAATTAAAAAAAAAATATGAAACATTATAAAATAAAATTCTTTATTGAAAAAAACGGGCAAAAAAAAGAATTGTTAAAAAATTTAACAATTGAAAGTTTTATTGATTGTGAGCAATCAAATAAAATAATTTTTAACGAGGCAAGAAAAAAATTATTTGATATTTGTAGTAGGGAGCAATGGGCAAGCAATCCGATTAAATCCGAGCTAATAAACAACAATGAGATTAAAAATTTAATCAAATTAAAAGAATTTGATAATAATAAAATCCAAAATTTATTAAATAATAATTATAATTATGATTTAAATAAAATTTGTCATTATGATAAAATTTTAGAAAATGATATAATAATAGAATTAGGCGATGACAATTATAATTATGATAATTATAAAATTTTTTTTGAAGTTTTTAGAGTTAAAAAAATTAAAAAGGGGTAAATATGAAAGATTATATTTATTTTAATGATAAAGAATTTAGTTTTTTTAAATAAAAAATATTAACTTAATTTATAATTTTATGCAATCAATTCAAATAAAATATTTACCGGCAACAGATAAAAAAGGGGCAAGATTAAAGGCAACTTGCGAAGGCGGCTCTATAACCGAAGCAAAAGATTACTCAATTGAGTCAAATCAACAAGCCTTAAACCTAGCTTTTAAGCTAGCTAATGAAAAACTTGATTGGGGGGTTAAAAAATTTTCTCAAGGCCATTTTAAAGGGTGCGATTATTTTAATATTGTTGAATTTAATTTAAAAAATATGGAAAATTTTCAAGAATTAGGGAAAAAAGTATTTTTTGGCAATTTATCGAAAAATGATTTATTACTTGAAACTAATATTTTAGTTCAAGCGGGGCTAGAATATTATAAAAATAATGATGATGAATATTTACAAGAAACTGTAAATAAAAAATGGTTTGAAATTTGCACAAAAAACGACCTTATTCAATATATTAATAAAATAAAAAAATAAAACTATGAAAAACGAAAAAAAAGAAAATATTGAGCTAATAATTTCACAAGAAATTTTTAAACGAGAAATTGAAAGCATTGAAAAAATATTTGCCGATAAGGGCACGCTTAAAAATAATTTAAAATATCACAACGAGGCAATAAATGCAGAGTTAAAATCATTTTTTGATCTTGCTAATCGAGTTTTGCAAAATTTTATTGACGATAATTTAAAGAATTATTTTGAAGTCCCTAAATTCTTAAAAATGAATTTAGAAAATTTTGCTGAAAGTTTTAATCACAATTTACAAATTTTAAACGCTGCTCGAAGATTAATTAAATTTATGGATTAACTTTAAGGGCAAAATTTATTAATAACTTTAATCTAAAATCTATATGAAAAAAAGAAATATTAAAAGGGAACTTGATTTTTTAAAATCGCAAGATATCACAACTTTAAAAGATAGTTTTGATAAACTTAAAAAAATAAAAGATAAAAAATATTTTGCTAGTGCGATAACAATAACTATAAAAGATATTGCAGGTAATGAAATAATCGCCGAAACCGCGATTTTTGACGGGTTCACTAATGAAATGATTGAGCAACTACAGGCAGAAATTAAAAGAACTCAAGACCTTAGAATTTCTTTAAATAAAATTTAACAACTTTAATTTTAAAACTTATGAAACAAAATTTAAAAAAACTCTTAATTAAAAATCATACACGATTTTTAAAAATCCATCAAGAATTTAATGACATTGATTTAAATGAATACTTTGGCCAACTCGCAAAATCAAAGGGCTTTAAAACAAACTACAATCAAGATAAGGTTATATTTGATATTAATGAAATCGATTATTTTGATAACATTGACGCCATTTTGTTAGAAAATAAGATTTTTAATAAAGAAACAATTGAGGCAATCAAACAAGAATTTGATGAAAGCCGGATAAATTCAAGTTTTGAACATTGCAACAATTATTTTGATTATCGCAATGAACTTGGTCAAGGAGTCGATAATTTTGAAAATTTATTTTATCACGAAAGGGGCAGCAGAAAAAATGACTGGGATTATAATAGCGACAATTATAAATCCTGGATTCAATTAAAAATTAACGCTGATAATAAACTTGAAATGCTTGATTATTGGAATAATTTTGGGGCAGCTAGGGCGGCAATTTACGCAAAAGAGCAGGGTTTAAGATTTTATTTTGAAGGCGGGCGAACACTTCCAGAAGCCGTGGCTTATCAATTTGAGATTTTAAAAGAAACAATTGAGGAATTTAACAATTTTCGACACAATTTTTATAAAAGATTAAAAGCAATGAAACAAGCGGCTGATCATCTTAATGAAGATTTAAAATATTTACATAAAAACCAACTCGAACAAGATATTTTAAGTTATATTGAGGAAAATTCATTAATAATTGAAGGTGATATTGAAAAAATCAAGTTTGATTATATCGCTAGAATTGAAGACGGGCAAGCGATAACAAATAAGGGGGCAATCGTTCCAATTGATGACGCTAAAAGAGTTTTAAACAAATTTTTAGAGGGTTTGGATATTGTAAACGAAAAAATAGGGGCTTTTACAGTCAATAAAGTTTTTGATATTAAAAACACAATCTTTTTAAGAATTGGTTGCCATCTTATAAAAATTGATAACGAACTTAAACAACAATTAATTTAGAGGTTTTATTATGAACAAACAATTAAAAGAAAAGCTCAAAGGGGCAAAAATTCAAGTAAAATCAAGAAATTGCAAGAGTATTGGCGGTTTTTGGGAAAATGAAGATATAAAAAATTTACTTGATTTTGTTAATAAATACAAAATAAAAATTACAAAAATTAAAAAAGAAAATGTATTCATTGACTATCAACATTTAACTTTTTATAAAATAAAAATGTATGTTGGTAGTCTCAAAATTGAAGACAAAGCAGCTTATAGTGATTTAGAGAATGTATTATATAAGTTTATTAATTATAAAAGTGTTTTTTTTGGGGGTATTGGGGGTAAAATCCGAATAAAAACAAGGTTTGGGATTAATAATATCAACAATTAAATTAAAATATATGAAAAACAAATTAAAAGAATTAAAAGAATTAACTTTAGAAATTGAAATTTCTAAAAATGGAGCAGTTTTAATTTATGCTCCAGATTTATTAAATGAGAAAAATAAAAAGGGGGTTAGACTCGCAATGGTTGGTGGCTCAAGTCAATTAAATAAAATTGATTTGGCTTTTATAAAATTATTTCAATCTTTAAAAATTGAAGTAAATAATTTTATTTTTTCAAAAGAAAATTTAAACTTTTATTTTAAACAATTAAATTTTGAAATAAAAGCAATGGCAACAATTAGAAATGGAACAATAATTATTATTTTAGAAAAATTTTAAAATAATTATTGAATTAACAAAATAACTTATTAAGCTAAAAATATGATAACAATAAAAGATATAGAAAATTTTTTAAATTATTTAAAAAAAGATAATCAAGAATTGCAAAATGTAATTATTGATTTTGACACAATAACTAGAAAAAAAATTGCATTGGCAAGAAAAATTGAATCAGGACAAATAAGAATTATGACTGATTACTTAACTTTAAGACAAATGAATCAATTTTTAAGAGGATATTATTTCAAATCAATTGATAGATTTGAAGAATAATTTTATTAAATTAAAAAACTAAAAACTATGAAACTAAAATCAAAAGAATTGAACAAAACACAATTACAAAAAATCACTGAAGCAAAAACTTGGTTTAAAAAAAGCGATAAATTCGCTCTCGATTTTGCTTTGAAAAATTTTAAAATAATTATTGAGTTAGCAAAACAGCTTATCAAAATGAAATATGGAACTTATCAAGAATTGATAATCTGTAAATAATTATAAATATTAACTTAACTTATAAATTTATGAAAATTAAAAATCTTAATAATTTTTTAAAAAATAATTTTAAAGCTAAAAAATTTAATTTAACTTTTAGGAAATGGGATAACTCTTATTCGATAAGAAAGGCTAATCAAAAGAATGTAATTGCTTATTATTATATTGACTCTAAAGAATTGATAATCTGTAAATAATTATAAATATTAACTTAACTAAAAAAAAATATGACAAAAGAATATAAAGCAAATTGTACCTTTGCAGGTTGGAGTTCTAGCAAATACGATGCTCAAGGCCGCGAAATGTTAACACAACAACGGCCAAAAGCGGGTTCGTATAAGCCAACGGCAATTGATGTTGATAAAAAAAATGCTGATTTTTTAATTATTTCAATTGGCTCGAAACCGACAATTAATTGGAAAAATGGCAAAATCGAACGGTTGAAGTCTCGAAGAGCTCTTGAAAAATTACAAAAAATTCACAACTGGGCAACAGATTTTTAATTTTTACTAACTTAATTTAAAAAAACTATGAAAAATTTCACTTCAAAAAAAATAAAAAGACTATTGAATACTTA
>JALREU010000029.1 GCA_023256705.1 Rickettsiales bacterium | reverse complement strand
GGGTGTTAATTATTCGAAAAATTTTCAAATTAAAAATTTATATTTTTTATAAATGATTTATTTATATAAATTTAATGCATCAAATTATTTTTGGTTATTAATTATATGATTTACACCCCCTCCCAAAATTTTCTTTGCAGAAAATTTTACCCTCTGAGCAGGTGGAGGGTGATGACACCGCTAATTTTGCAAATGAAAATTTTACCCTCCCGCAGGCAAGGGTAGGGTGATAACACCGCTAATTTTGCAAATGAAAATTTTACCACCCCGAAAATTCGTAAAAAAAATCGCTTGTGATTTAAACATATTTATAAAAATATGCAAATCACAAGCGACTATGAAAAATATTTTAGTGATAAAATTATTTTTTAGCGTCCTTTTTTTCTTCGGCTTTAGCAGGAGTTGCTGAGGAAGCTGGAGTTGCTGCTGCTTGAGCGGCTGGAGTTTCTTCTTCAGATTTGCCACGACCAACGATACTAGCAATTAAAAAATTTCCTTTCTTTTTTAATTTTACACCATTTGGTAATTTTAAGCTATTGGCACGGAATTTTGAACCAACATGAAGTGAAGCAACATCGGCTTCGATAAATTCTGGGATAGATTTTTCACCATCGCATAAAACGCTTACTCTTCTAGCTACAACATGCAGAAATCCACCTTTTTTTAAACCCGGTGATTTGTCGTTATTGGTAAATTTAATTTTTGGTTGAGCAGGGATTGGAGCATTTTCTTGGCATTGAATAAAATCAATATGAACTGGAACATCAGAAACTGGGTCAAGCTCGATTTTATGAGCAATTACACGATTTTTTTTGCCAGAAATTTCTAAATCAATGACGCTATTTAAAGCAAAGCCTTTTGAATAATGTAATTCAAATTCTTTTGAATTAATGCTCAAATTAATGTTGCCATTTTTTGAATAGATAACTGCAGGAATTCTGCCGATTCTTTTGATTTTTTTTGATGCTTGGGTGCCAAGATTTTCTCTGATTTCAGCTTGCAACAAGATTGACATATATTCTCCAAATTTATTATGTTGTTAGTATTTAAAATATCTAAGCTTAAAAAAAATTCTTAAATTAAAAAAATTTAACAAATCAAATAGATATTTATTTTAGAAGGCAAATATTTTATTGTTATTAAAAAACAAAATCAAGTGGATTTTAAATGTTTTTCAAGCTCTTTTAAAACTTCTTCGACATGTCCTTTTACTTTGACATTGCTCCAAATCTTTAAAATTTTTCCCATTTTATCTATTAAAATTGTGGTGCGATCAATACCGATATATTTTTTGCCAAACATAGATTTTTCTTTTAATACATCATAGCTTTTGCAAACTTCACCATTTTCGTCGGATAAAAGTGGAATTGTAAGTTTAAATTTGTTGATGAATTTGCAATGACTTTCGACATTATCGCGAGAAATTCCAGCGACAACGCAATCAAATTTCTCAAATTCAGGTAATTTTTTACTGAAATCTTGGGCTTCAATCGTGCAACCTGGAGTATCGTCTTTTGGGTAAAAATATATTACCACAAATTTGCCTTTTAATTCTGATAAATTAAATTCACTTCCTTCGTCACTTGGTAATGTGAATAAAGGGGCAGGGCTATTAATTTCAAGATTCATATTAATTCTTTTTCGAAGTTTTGGTTGAAGTTTCCTCGGTTTTGATTTGCGAAATAATATCATTAAATTGCGATTGGCTACACAATCCAAGCAAAACCACATCTCTTGGTTTAATATTTTTCATGTTCCAATGCGATTTATTGCGAATGCAATCAATCATATTGTCGGTAGTGCCAATTAATTTTTTGATTTGCGAATTGGAAATTTCTGGATAATATTTTAATAAGAATGCGATACCATCTGGCTTGTCTTGTCTGCGAGCAATTGGGGTGTATTTAGTTTGCTTTTGAGCTGGCTTGATATCAGCACCAGAAGATTTATTGATAATCAAAGATGATTGGGCATTAAGCTCGCATCTTTTGATTTCTTCTTCCGAAAGTTGACCCGACAAAACTGGATTTTGCCCTATAATGCCATTGGCAACATCGCCATCGGCAATACCTTGAACCTCAAGCTCATGTAGACCACAAAATCTCGCAATTTGGGCGAAGGTAAGTGAGGTATTTTCAACTAGCCAAACTGCAGTGGCCTTTCTCATCAATGGTAATTCTTGCATTTTGAAATCAATTTAAATTTTATATGGGATTTTAAAAATTTTTTTTTAAAATATTATAACAATAACTTTAATCTGCCAAACTTATAAAAGCAAGTATTCAATTATGCTAATTATTTTATCGCCAGCAAAATCATTGGATTTTGAGACTAAATTTCAATATCCAAAACCAACTAATGCTATTTTTGAATCCGAAAAAAACCAACTAATCGCTAATTTAAAAAAATTTTCTTGTAAAAATATTCAAGATTTGATGGCAATTAGTGAAAATTTGTCTGAGTTAAATTTTCAACGCTATCAAAATTTTGAAAATCAGCCTTTGCGTCCAGCTATTTTGGCTTTTGATGGTGATGTTTATAATGGTTTTAACAAGCATGATTTCCAAAAATCTGATTATGAATTTGCTCAAGAACATTTGCGAATTTTGTCGGGTTTATATGGCTTACTTAAGCCTCTTGACCTGATTCAGCCTCACCGTCTGGAAATGGGTACGGATTTTAAAAAATTCAATTTTATCGCCAAAAACTTATATGATTTTTGGCAAGAAAAAATCACTAATGAAATAAATAAAAATTGTTATGAATATATTATAAACCTAGCTTCTCAAGAATATTTTAAGGCGGTTAATTCTAAAAAAATTAATAAAAAAATTATTGAAATTAGCTTTAAAGAAAAAAAGCAGGGTCAATTTAAGGTGGTTGGTATCAGCTCCAAGAAGGCTCGAGGGCTGATGGCAAATTTTGTAATTAAAAATAAAATTACCAAACCAACCGATTTACAAAAATTTAATCTTGATGATTACAATTTTAATCAAAAGCTCTCAAATGAGCAAAACTGGGTATTTTGTCGATGATAAATGTCGAAAATTTTTATATTGAAAATTTTTTAATCTTCAATTTCAATGAAGTCGAAAGCACCAATGATTTAGCCAAATCGCTAATAAAAAATCAGCAATTATTGCCGAATCAAATTATTTTGGCAAAAACCCAAACCAAAGGTAAGGGCAGGCTGGATAGGCAGTGGCAGTCGCCTATTGGTAATTTGTACTTTTCAATTTTTTTGCAAAATAATTTGCCTTTAGCTAAAAATAATCAATTAAGTTTTGTGGCAAGTTGTGCCTTGAATCAGGCCATATCTAAATTGGCAAAAAATAATTTGCAAATCCAAAATAAATGGCCAAATGATTTATTGATAAATCAAAAAAAAGTTGCGGGAATACTTATTGAAGGCGAGTTGATTGCCGACAACTTAACCAATATTATTGTTGGAATTGGAGTGAATTTGATGTCTCATCCGCAAAATTCATTATTTTTGGCAGATAATTTGCGAGATTTAAAAATTGATATAACCCCGCTAGAATTTTTAAAAATTTTTTTACCAGAATTTCAAAAAATTTATAATATTTGGTTTAATTTTGGTTTTAAAAATATAAGAGAATTATGGTTGGCAAATGCTTATAAAATTGGCGAAGAAATTAAAATTAATTGCTCTAACACCAATGAAATTGGCATTTTTACTGGAGTGAGTGAAGATGGTTGCATTATTTTAAATGCAAATAATATTGATAAAAAAATAAATTATGGCGATGTATCTTAAAAAAGAATTTGACAGCTTAAAAAAAATGATTTAATTTTTTTAAAAAAAAATATATAAAGATATGCAAAATCAATTACCAAAAATTCAATTTCCACTTACTGAAAATCAAGCCCAATCCTTGTCCAAAGAGGCTTTGGAAATTCTTGAAACTCTTGAGCAAATTGAAAATCACACCGCTGAACTTCGTAAAAAAATTATGGCTGAAGTAAGCAAAAATCAGGCTGGAAATCTCCACCTAAATCTTGATGAAGTTTAAACAATCTTAACAAAGTTGTGTTGGTTTTTTTAACAGAAAATTGAACTGACTTTTACCAAAATTCCTCTGATCCAATATCTGGAAATTCACCAAAATCTTATCTTGAATTTTTTCAAAATATTTTTTATCGCTTTCAATTATAAATAAGGTTTTGTCGCTACAAAAATTTTGTTTAAGCAAATTATTAATTATAGTTAAATAATCATATTCATAAGGCGGATCTAAAAAAATTATATCGAATATTTTATCATAATTATTTTTTATATATTCTGCGGATTTATTGATTATTGTTGCTTCTTCTTCAATCTTCAAAATTTGTAAATTCTTTTTTAAAAGATTTATATGTTCTAAATTATTGTCAATGAATAATACCTCCTTTACTCCTCTTGATAAGGCTTCAATGCCTATCGCTCCAGTTCCGCAACAAATATCCAAAAATACCGACTCTGTAAATTTGAGCTGATGTTCTTGCATGAATTTGGCGCTTAATAAAATATTAAAAAGAGCTTCACGATTTTTATCGGTTGTTGGTCTTAAGTCTTTGATTTTAAAGGAATCGGCTAATTTTCTACCCTTGAATTTTCCACTAATTATTCTCATTTTCCCGATTAAATCTAAGTTCATCGGCGTAAAACACTCCAAGTAATTTTACATTTTTAGAAAAAAACCCGAGTTCTTCAAGAGCTAAAGCAACATTGTTTTGAGCTGGATGTCCTTCAATGGTAATGAAAAATTTTGCTTGTTTTGAAACGCCTCCAGGGATGTAGCTTTCAAGTTTTACCATACTTACTCCGTTAGTGGCAAAGCCACCAAGTGCTTTGTATAAAGAGCCGGGAATGTTGCGAATAGTAAATAACAATGATGTTAAAGCGGGTTTTAAATTATAGTCAATTTCGGGTGGATTCTTAGAAATAACTATGAAAATAGTGATATTGTCATTGCAAGAATCTTGCACATTTTCTTGTAAAATATCAAGCCCATATAGCTCGCTGGCTAATTTTGAGCAAATTGCCCCTTTGCTTTTATCGCCCAATTTGGCTACAAATTCAGCGGCCTTTGCGGTGTTTGAATATTCAACAATATTTAAATTGAGTTTTTGTAAATTATTTTGGCACTGCATTAGAGCCTGCGGGTGAGAATATACTTCTTTTAAATCCTCGATTTTTGAGCCCTTGACCCCACATAATTGATGAGAAATTAAAAAGAAATGTTCGGCAACAATCGATACATCAAATTTTTGCAACAAATCATGAATTTCTGAAACACGACCAGCATAAGAATTTTCTAGGGGAATCATTCCATATTCAACCTCATTATTTTCTACCGCATTAAAAACTTCTTGAAAAGTTTGATAGGCTACTGCTTGATATTTTGGATAAAATTTTAAGCAGGCTAAATTTGAATTGGCACCATTAGTGCCTTGAAAGGCGATAATTTTTGGAGAAATGGCCATAAATGTTAATATTAAATTTAGAAGAAATTATTCTCTTTATGATTTTAGCTGATAAAATTAAATTGACAAAGGGAAAAAATATAAGATAATTATTTTAAAATGTTTAAAAGTTAAAAAATATGTCTAATAAAAATTGGAGCGTTGATAGTTGGCGAAATTTTCCAATCAAGCAACAACCGCAATATCATGATTTAAAAGAGCTTGCCAAGGTCGAATTAGAATTGGCAAAATTTCCACCTTTGGTTTCTATTGATGAAATCGAAAGGCTTAAGGCGGAATTATCGCAAGTTAGCAAGGGTGAAGCCTTTTTACTTCAAGGCGGGGATTGTGCCGAGAGTTTTGTTGAATTTTCTCATGCTAATTTAAAAAATTATTTTCGCACCATCATGCAAATGACTATTGCTTTAATGTATGGCTTGAAGAAGCCTGTGGTTAAGGTGGGTAGAATTGCTGGTCAATATGCCAAACCTCGATCTCAAGGTGAAGAGATGATTGATGGTAAGGCTTTACCAGCCTATCGCGGAGATATTGTTAACGGCATTGAGTTTGAAGAAATCGCCCGAAAATCTGACCCAAATCGTTTAAGCGAAGCCTATTTTTATTCTTCCGCATCTTTAAATTATCTTCGCAGTCTTGCCCTAGGAGGCTATGGAAATCTTGATAAGGTTAATAAATGGATTGAAGAATTTTCTCATAATTTTAACAATAAAAATAATATCGAGGAAGTAACTTCAAAAATCACCGAGATTTTATCTTTCATGAAATCTTGTGGAATTGATTATAAGTCAATGCCTCAATTTACTACTGCAAGTTTTTACACATCTCACGAGGCTTTGCTTTTAAATTATGAGCAGGCTTTTACTAGATATAGCAAAGATTATCAAAAATTTTATGATTTAAGTGCCCATCTACTTTGGATTGGCGATCGCACTCGTAATCTTGGCGAAGCCCACACCGAATTTATGCGAGGTATTTCTAACCCAATTGCCTTCAAAGTTGGTCCGTCAATTACTGAAAGTGAACTGTTGAATTTGTTAGATGTTTTGAATCCTGAAAATGAATCTGGAAGAATAACTTTAATTTCTAGAATGGGTAAGGATAAAATTCATGAACTGCTTCCACCTTTGGTTAAGGCAATTAAAAATAACCAAAATAATGTAGTTTGGTCTTGTGATCCGATGCATGGTAACACCATTAAAACTAATAATGGCTTCAAAACTAGAAAGTTTGAAGATATTTTAAGCGAAGTAAAAAGCTTTTTTCAAATACATCACGATAATGATTCAATTGCTGGTGGCGTGCATTTTGAACTTACGGGTCAAGATGTTACGGAGTGTTTAGGAGGCAACCAAAAAATTTCTGAAATTAACCTTAGCGATAGATATCATACTCATTGTGACCCACGACTTAATTCATCGCAAAGTATAGAAATGGCTTTTACCATCGCTTATGAATTAGCAAAATCAATCAAATAATGAATTCACTTCCAAAACAACACGGAAATATTGCCATAGTCGGCGCCCCAAATGCTGGTAAATCATCGATTACTAACGCTTTACTTGGTCAAAAATTATCAATAGTTTCGCCAAAAGTCCAAACCACTCGAAATTCGATTCGTGGAATTTTGATGATGGAAAATAAGCAAATTATTTTAATCGATACACCAGGAATTTTTATCCCAAGAGAAGATAAAATTTTAGAAAGAATTATCGTAAAATCGGCTTGGCAAGGCTTAAGAGAAGCCAATTTAGTTGCCTTCGTTATTGATGCGCAAATTGGAGCCAATGCTGATAATTTACAGATTTTGCAAGATTTAAAAAAAGAAAATTTGCCAATTGTGGTGTTAATTAATAAAATTGATTTGGTAAAAAAATCCAAATTACTCGATATTATTAATTCATTTGTGCAAGAGGGTATAAGCGATATTTTCCCAATTTCTGCAAAAGATAATTATGGCATTTTGGAGCTAAAAAATTTCTTTGCAAGCAAATGTCAAGAATTAGATTGGATATATGATGCAGACCAGCTATCCGATGCCCCAATGGCTTTTATAGCTAGCGAAATTACTCGGGAAAAATTATTTTTATATTTAGTCAAAGAATTGCCTTATGCGGTAAGTGTCAAAAATGATAAATATGAAGTTTTAAATAATGGAGAAATAAAAATTCATCAAACAATTTATGTGCTAAAAGAAAGTCAAAAATCAATAATTCTTGGCAAAAATGGACAAATGATTAAAAAAATTGGTCAAGAATCCAGAGTTGATATTGCTGAAGTTGCAGGTGCCAAAGTGCATTTATTTCTGTTTGTCAAAGTCAAAGAAGATTGGATGCGAAATATTGAAAATTTTGAAAAACTTGATATTGATAAATTACCTGCTAAAAATAATAATAAAAAAACCAATAACTATTTAAAAAAACCAAATAAATAATGACTACAATCGACCCGCAAGAAATTGAAAAATTTACCAAAATGGCTCAAGAATGGTGGAATCCACACGGAAAATTTAAGCCATTACATAAATTTAATCCAATTAGAATCAAATATTTAAAGCAAAAAATTTGCGAACATTTTGCTTTAGATGTTTCGGCAATTGCTCCTTTCAAAAATAATGATAAGACCATAAAAATTATTGATATCGGTTGTGGTGGTGGGCTAATTGCTGAGCCATTTGCCAGAATGCAAGCCGATATTACTGGAATTGATGCGGGTGATAAAAACATCAAAGTTGCCCAAATTCACGCTAGTGAATCTGGTTTAAATATCAATTACGAAGTTGCCAGTGCCGAAGATTTTGCTGAAAAATCACAGCAATTTGATGTGGTTTTTGCTCTTGAAATAATTGAACATGTTAGTGATGTTGAAAAGTT
The DNA here is from genome assembly GCA_023256705.1 of Rickettsiales bacterium. Lineage (GTDB taxonomy): Bacteria > Pseudomonadota > Alphaproteobacteria > Rickettsiales > UBA1997 > CAILUF01. The sequence continues at coordinate 6,219 of JALREU010000029.1, read as the reverse complement.
CGTGCAATCATGTGCTAAGCTTTTAAAACCACAGGGCTTATTGTTTGTTGCCACTTTAAATCGCACCGCGAAATCATTGATAATGGCAAAATACGGAGTTGAATATATATTAAGATGGCTTCCAATTGGCACTCACGATTGGCATAAATTTTTAAAGCCATCGGAAATTGAAATCTTTGCTCGCAAATCTGGTCTAAAGCTTCAAGAAATTCAAGGATTTAACTATAATTTCTTTAAAGATCAGTGGAGTCTTGGCAAAGATTTATCAATAAATTATATGATGATTTTTGAACAAAAAAAATCTTGAAAGCGAATTTTAAAAAGTTAAAATTTAGGGGTCAAAAATGCCCTCTAAAATTTAAATTTATTTATATGACTCAAGATTTTCGTATTGAAACCGACTCTTTCGGTGAAATTAAAGTTCCCGCTCAAGCTTATTATGGCGCACAAACACAACGCAGTGTGCAAAATTTTCCAATTTGCAATCAACATGCTGGACATAAAATGCCAAAGGAAGTTATTTATGCAATGCTCCTTATAAAAAAAGCCTGTGCTATTACCAATAAAGACTTGATGGCAATTGACCCAAAATCCGATGAGTTCAAAAAATTCTCACCAGAATTGGCCGATAAAATTATCGATGCGGTTGATGAAATTTTAAAAAAATTCGATTATTTTTACGAAAATCATTTTCCTTTGGTGGTTTGGCAAACTGGTTCAGGCACGCAAACTAATATGAATGTCAATGAAGTTATTGCTTCGGTTGCCAACGAAAAAGCAACTGGCAAAAAAGGTGGAAAATCTCCCGTTCATCCCAATGATCATGTTAATTTAGGACAAAGCTCAAACGATACCTTTCCAACTGCCATGAATATTGCTACCGTTTTAAGCACAGTGCAAAAATTATTGCCAACCTTAGTTCGTTTCGCCAATGAACTTGGCAATAAAGAAGCCGAATTTAAAGATATTATCAAAATTGGTCGCACTCACACTCAAGATGCTACCCCAGTTACCTTAGGGCAAGAATTTTCGGCTTACAAGGTGCAGATTCAGAGCGCTAGTGTTTTTGTTTCGCAATCTATCGCCTTTGTTTGTCATTTAGCTCAAGGCGGAACGGCAGTTGGCACTGGCTTGAATTGTCATCCAAAATTTGCCAATAAATTTGCTGAAGTCATCACCGAAGTTTCGGGTTTAAAAAAATTGCACCAAGATTTAATGAATTTAAAATTATGCAGAACCAACTCTGACGATGGATTCTGGCAGGTTAAGGATTCTAACTTAGCAAAACTCGGACTAAATTATGCTGATAATTTCTTTAGTAACAAAAATAAATTTTTTGCCCTAGCTTGCAATGATGAATTGGTCAACTTTTCTGGTGCACTTAATGCCACCGCCACTTCGCTTATGAAAATCGCCAATGATATTCGCTTTTTAGCTTCTGGTCCTCGTTCAGGTTTGGGGGAAATTTCTTTGCCAGAAAATGAGCCGGGTTCATCAATTATGCCAGGTAAGGTTAATCCAACACAGTGTGAAGCTTTAACAATGCTTGCCTGTCAAGTTATCGGCAATCATCATGCTATCACCCTAGGTGGAATGAATGGACATTTCGAGTTAAATGTGTTTCGCCCAATGATTATTCGCAACATTATAGAATCGATTAATTTAATTGCTGACGGTATCAATAGTTTTATCGATAATTGCTTGCTTGGAATTGTTGCAAATCAAGAAAGAATTACCGAATTATTAAATAATTCATTAATGTTGGTAACTGCTTTAAATCCATATATTGGCTATGATAACTCAGCTAAAATTGCCAAAAAAGCTCATCATGACGGCACAACATTGAAGCAATCTGCTCTTGAGCTCGGGTTAGTCAGTGAACAGCAATTTAATGAGTGGGTTGACCCAAAGAAAATGATATAATCAGATATTAGCAAAGATTTTATTTGCAACTAAATTGGCGTCAACTCGAAGATCCGGAACTGCAGTAATTTCAAAGTCTCGACTTATATTAAGCCCACCAACTAAATGTATATTGCTGTTGTTGCTATGCATAAAAATCATATCTTTTTTTAGTAAATTTTTATTCAACATTGAATTAATCAATGGATAATTTTTAACATTAAAATCAAATCCTAAGCAATTTATCAAATAATCACATTCAATTTTTTGACCACCCAAATCAATTATAAATTTATTATTTTTATGAATTGATTTAACCGAGCTTTTAACAATTTTTAATTGATTATTTTTAATCATTTTATCAATTATCTCTAGGGATATATTTGGAACGCGGTGGCGAAAAATATTCCAATAAGGGAGAATTTTTTTTAAAAAAAGTCTTTTGTTTTTTTCATCTAAATTATGCCAAAAAGATTTGGTTTTTGGACGAATTGAATCGATAAGATGTCGCAAGTCTATATTTTTATAATTTCTTAAAAACTTTCTAAATTTTAAAGAAATATTTAGAATTCCCGCTCTGGCATCGCCTTCATCGATAATATCAATTTGGTTGTTGGTGGGTAAAATATTATGATGAGAAAAATGCGGTTTTGGAAAATTTCCTCGGCGAGAAATTGCATAAATTTTGCCAGAAAAATTTTTAGAATTAAGTCCAACCAAAACATCAACAGCACTTAAGCCAGTGCCGATTATACAAATTTTATCATCGGCATTAAAATTATTTTTTTTATGAAAATTTACGAAATTCTTTGACCAAAGGGACGAAATAAAATTTTCATCATTTTCAGCATAATTTAATTGCGATTGTCGAAAACTTGTTGAAAGCACAACCTCATCGGCTTGAATAATTACGCCATCGCCAACAATTTTAAAGCCATCTTCAATATCCAAAACTTGCTTTTCAAAAACCTCATATTCAATTTTTAAATCACTAGCTAATTGAAAAAACTCTTTGCGAATTTTTTTCAAAAATTCACCATAAATATTGCGAGGAACGAAGCCGTCAGCTCCAGATTTTTCATAAATTGCAGGATAGTTTTCTTGCAAAAAATCTAAAAAACTATTGGGCTGATCATCAAATGGACTCATTTTTTTGACAGGAACATTCAAAATATAATTATCATTAAAATTGCTAAAACCCGCTCCAACAGAAGACAGACCGTCTTTTTCAAAAATTATAAATTTGATGTTATTTTTAGATTTTTCTTGAGAGATTTTTTTTAAAATATTGCCAAATACCATAATTCCACAAAAACCAAAACCTATAATTGCAATTTTTTTCATAGCTTATTTTTTATTGGCTTTGCGAATTTGCGCTTGATTTCGTCGCTCATGAAAAATCTCGTTCATTTTGCTTACATTTCTACTGGCGGTGGTTTTAAAAAAGCAGGGCAAAACCGAGTGAATGATTAATGCCGATGCCACAAGAATCAAGCGTGAACCATTTTTGAAAGCAAAACCAAAATGCTCAAAATAATTCTCATCAGTATCGATTAGATGTTGTTTGATTGGGTTATTTATTTTCATAAATTATTTTTGGAAATTAAATAATAAAAGCGGATATAAACATTTCATATTCGCGATAATTTGTCAAAATAAATTTTTTTTACAAAGAAGACTGCAACATCCAAATTGATTTTTCGTGAGATTTAGCTCTTTGAATAAAAATATCAGCACTAGATTCATCACCTTCGGCTTGTGCAGTTTTTATGGCTTCATGTAATTGTTTAACCACAATTTGATTGTCATTGATTAAATCCTTAACCATATCTTGGCTGGAAAGATTTTTGTTGGCGTTTTTTAAATCGCTATATTTTTCAAAATGGGCGAAAGTGCCGTCAACCTTTGAACCTAAAGCTCTAATTCTCTCGGCAATTTCATCAATTGCAGTGAATAATTCTTCATATTGAATTTGAAATAGCTCGTGTAAAGGCTTGAAATTGTTGCCAACAACATTCCAATGATAATTTTGGGTTTTTAGCATTAACACATAGGAATCGCTTAAGATTTTTTCTAATGCTTCTAAAGTTTTATGATTTTTCATTTTTTACTCCATAATTTATTATTTACTTTATTTTTTAGAATTTTAAATTAAATTTTTTTTACAATAAAATTAATTAAATTTTTAAATTCCAATCAGTTTTTTTTCGCCTCAAATTGAGAATAAAAACTTCTTGAAATCTAACTATTATCCCTTATAAGTTAAATATATTAATTTTATAAAAATAATAAGTTTTTCTTATGAACCTGCGTGATTTAAAATATATCGTTGAAGTCGCCCGCCAAAAAAATTTTGCCAAGGCTTCGCAAGCTGTTTTCGTCAGCCAACCCGCCTTGAGTATGCAAATTAAAAAGCTCGAAGAGACTTTGGGCGTCGATATTTTTGAGCGCGATAAGCAAAATTTTTTAATTACTCCTGCGGGCGAAGAAATTTTAAAAAAAGCCGAAATTATATTGCGTGAAAGCGAAGAATTGAAAAATATTGCCAAAAACTTTAAAGACCCAATGCAGGGCGAAATCAAGATTGGAGCCTTTCCAACCGTTGCACCATATTATCTACCAAATTTTACCAAAAATTTGCATAAAAAATTTCCACAGCTTAAAATATATTTAATTGAAGCCAAAAGCGATGATTTAATTGATAAATTAAAAAATGGCGAAATTGATTGTGCCATTCTCGCTATGCCTCAAATTGATGAAACCATCATCGGAGAAAAAATTTTTAGTGAAAAATTTATTTTAGCCACTCCAAAAAATCATCCTCTTGCCAAAAAAACCAAAATTCAAATTAAGGAACTCAAAAATCACGAATTAATGCTATTGGAAGATGGTCATTGTCTTCGTAATCAATCTTTAGAAATTTGTTCAACCATTAAAGCCTATGAAAATAGCGACTTTCAGGCGACTTCGCTGGAAACTCTGCGATATATGGTTGCCAACGGCACTGGTATTACTTTGATGCCTGAAATTGCGGTGCGAAATGATGATAAAATAAATTATGTGAAAATTTTTAATGCACCTTTTAGAACCATTGGCATTTATTATCGTAAATCCTCGGTTCGCAAAAATTTAATTAAAGAAATTATCAAATTGGCAAAAAATCTTTAAAAATTTTTTATAAAATTGCTTTTTTTTAAATTTCATTTTCATTAAATTTAAAGAAAACAATTTAATTTTTTATTTATGAAAATAGCAGTCTCTGGAATTTCTGGAAAAATGGGCAAAATCATTGCCACTCTTATTATGCAAGATGCAATTGCCGAGTTGTCATCGGGTTTGGTTCGCACCTCTTCTGGGCTTGATAAGCATGATTTGGGCGAATTACTTGGCTTTGAAAAAAATCATATTTTAACCACAACAAACCTTGATGAGTTTGTACAATCAGCCGACGCCATCATCGATTTTTCTTCGCCAGCACTTAGTTTGGAATTAGTAAAAAAATGCGCTCAACATAAAAAGGTTTTAGTATGCGGAACCACTGGTTTTAGCGAAGAAGAAAAGCAAAATTTTGCGAGTTTTGCTACGCAAATTCCAATTATATGGTCGGCAAATATGTCGCTTGGAGTTAATTTATTGATGAATTTAGTCGAAAAAACCGCCAATATTTTACGCGAAGATTTTGATATTGAAATTGTCGAAATGCACCATAACCGCAAAATCGATGCTCCTTCGGGCACGGCTTTGGCTCTTGGTAATGCTGTTGCTAAGGGCAGAGGTGTTGATTTGCAAAAAAATGCGGTAATGGCAAGAATCGGTAAGGATGCCAAACGCCAAAAGGGCGAAATTGGCTTTGCTACTATTCGAGGTGGCGATGTAATTGGTGATCATAATGTGATTTTTGCTGGCGATGGCGAAAGACTTGAACTCGCCCACAAAGCCTCAAATCGCGACATCTTTGCTAAAGGTGCAATTCGAGCCTGCATCTGGGGCACTGCTCAAAAACCGGGCTTCTACTCAATGCGCGATGTGTTAGATGTTGGTTAGGTGAAATTGATTTTGCAAAATAATTTTGCCAGAAGAAAATTTTACTCTCTTTAGCGCGAGGGCTTCCACCCCTGCAATAATTTTCGAGTAATTTTGAAAAATACCATTGTTGAAATATGCTAGCAACGCAAGCGGTTCTTAGCTCCACCGCTTTAAGCAGGGAGCGGACGAAAAGAATTTAACGGTAGTTAAATTCTTTGAGTCGTGGGGGGGTCAAAAAAATTATCAAAAAAAACGGTGTTATCAAAAGCGGTGTTATCAAAAGCGGTGTTA
>JALREU010000299.1:310-565 GCA_023256705.1 Rickettsiales bacterium | reverse complement strand
ATGTGGGTTTGCCATGAGTAATGGCATGTCTTTACATGTGCCAGGTTCAGATTCATCGGCATTTACAACTAAATAATGTTCCTTACCGTCATTTTGTGGGATGAATCCCCATTTCATTCCAGTTGGAAAACCTGCGCCACCGCGACCGCGAAGACCAGAATCTTTTACTAATTGAATAACGGCATCTGGATCCATGCCGAGCGCTTTTTTAGCAGCGTCATATCCGCCATGTCGCTTATATCCATCAATAGTAAA
>JALREU010000299.1:0-300 GCA_023256705.1 Rickettsiales bacterium | reverse complement strand
GCTCATCCCAAGGTGCGCTAAGAACTGGCTTTAACAATTACTTACCCTCCTTAGCGAGTTTTAATCCAAGTAAAGTGGCATCTCCGGCAGAGACTCCTTCATTTGCAAGTCCATCATCTAAACCTGCAAGCACTCGTGAGTTCTCTTTAAATGTTGGAAGCTTCTTTGGTCCACGAGTTGGTGCCGGTGGATTTCCGTTACGCGCGCCATCTACTAAATCTTTAGTTTTCTGTGGCGTCATGTTGTCGTAGAACTCCCAGTTAGCCATTACCACTGGCGCATAATCGCAAGCGGCATTGC
>JALREU010000298.1:291-568 GCA_023256705.1 Rickettsiales bacterium | reverse complement strand
ATTCGAGGGTTTTGAGCCAGACAATACCACTCTTGATTTGTTGATGCGGATAATAATTTTGCAAAATATTTTGGTAATTTTGTATTTGCTCAAAATATTTTTGTTGGTTAGTTTCGTTGATTAATTCATCGGATTTATAGTCGATGATAAGTATTTCATTGGCTCCAAAGCCGATAAGGTCAAGACGAAAAATTTGATTTTGGTTGGAAATTTGATATTCACTAAAAAATTTTTGATATTTCTCGCAAAAAATTTCTGTAAATATTTTCGAGTTTAA
>JALREU010000298.1:0-267 GCA_023256705.1 Rickettsiales bacterium | reverse complement strand
TCGTCGCATAATGCAAAAATTTCTTGTAATAATTGATCATCATCGCTGATTTTATTATCAAGAAAATAGCGAATTTGCTGATTAATCCATGTTTTTGGCATTTGATAATTTTGGGCAATAATTTCCATAGCCTGATGAATTATTTTGCCTTTATAGACTGAATCATTGACGATATTTTCGTGATTTATATTTTGTTTTTGCTCAATAAAATAGTTAGACTCCGACAACTTTAAATTAAAATCAATAATATTATTATTTCTTGGCATA
>JALREU010000297.1 GCA_023256705.1 Rickettsiales bacterium | reverse complement strand
GACATCCGGAGCGCGGCGTCGACCTGGTCACTCCCGACTGGCAGATGCTCGCTGGGTCCTTTGGCATCTCCTTCGCAGAGGTGGGCAATGCGGACGAGTTGCGCACGGCGCTCGCTGATGCCGCCGCTCGCCCGGGGCCCACGCTCATCCTGCAGCGCACGCTGTTCTACCCGCCGGCATCGACGAGCCCGCGCTGGTTCGAGTCGTCCGTCGGCCCGCGCGAGACCGCCTAGCTCCGAATGACAGCCGAACTCTGAGCAGATGAAGTTGAAAAGCGACACGCGGCGCTCGGAGTTCGGGCGAAGCCCTGTGGACAGCGACAGCTTCTGAACCGGATCTTGCCGCATGCTGCCTCTATGGCCGTGAAAGAAGATGACGTACGTGAGTTGGCCCGCTTGCGCCACGGGATCGTCGGTTGGGCAGAGGTCAGGGCGCTGGGCTTCTCCACGCGGTCCATTCACGCCCGGATAGATCGCGGGAGCTGGTCGCGCATCGGTCGTGCGCTTGTCATCAGGGACCTCTACATCCCAGGGGATGTCTCGACGATCTGGGCACTCCATATCCACGCAGGACCAG
>JALREU010000296.1 GCA_023256705.1 Rickettsiales bacterium | reverse complement strand
TACATAACCATTAATTAAAGCTCCACTACCCGCATCTGACCAGAGATTCTTCTCTTTTCTACCCTCATTATTAGAAATAACAGCATTGGCTGCACTTAATATATTTTGAGTTGAGCGATAATTTTGTTCAAGTAAAATTGTTTTAGCATTTGGATAATCTGATTCAAATTGTAAAATATTTCTTATATTTGCTCCTCTAAATGCATATATAGATTGATCAGCATCTCCAACTACACATAATTCGGCAGGCGGAAAACCCTCACGGTCTGAGCCAACCAACTCTTTAATCAATATATATTGCGCATGGTTTGTATCCTGATATTCATCAACTAAAATATAACGAAAATGATTTTGGTAATATTGTAAAGTTTCGGGAGAATTTTTAAATAATTCTAAATTTAGCAAAATCAAATCACCAAAATCGGCATAATTCATTTTTCTAAGAGAACTTTGATAAATATCAAATACCTCTTTTAATTTTGGTAAATTTTCTTGTCTTAAATCCAACATTGAAACTGGATTGAAATGATTCCAACCAAATTCAACAAATGCACTAATTTTCGGTGTAAGAAAATATGGAGTCATATAC
>JALREU010000295.1 GCA_023256705.1 Rickettsiales bacterium | reverse complement strand
ATAGCGTGTCGAATTTCATATGCGTTCATGTGTATATCCTTTTGTGTTAAGAGGGCAAGGTTAAGGTCGCTGCCCCTCCGACCCATACAGTGTATCCCGTCGTGGCGTTTCGTCAAGTCAGGAGGCTGTCAAGCGGAAGATACAGGATTCGAACCTGTGGAACAGTTGCCCGCTCAACGGCTTAGCAAGCCGCCGCTATCGACCACTCAGCCAATCTTCCAGTTACCAACGACTTTGAAGGAAAGGTAGCAATCTTCCAAAGTCGTTTGGTTGTCCAACAATAGTTATCCAAAGATCATAGCGAATTTCTCTTAATGCTTCAAGCAGAATAGTTTGCTTGTCCCAACCTGGATTATCCGGTGAGTCATGCGCTTTGTTTATTCTTTCTATGAATTCTTGGAATGTCATTTTGTTTGGAGCGGAAGACGAGATTCGAACTCGCAACAACTAGCTTGGAAGGCTAGAACTCTACCGTTGAGTTACTTCCGCATTTCTTTGTTATAACTTGTCTGCGTTATGCTGTCAAGGTCTATCAAAAAGGATTTGGCGATGTGTCGCGGATCAATTCAATATGACCTTCCGCTAGTCTA
>JALREU010000294.1 GCA_023256705.1 Rickettsiales bacterium | reverse complement strand
AATTTTCTTCTTTTCATTATCTAGAAGACTAAATTTATTTATATGGATATATTCTCCAAATATTCTTCCTATATTTTTCCACATACCATCAATGATTTGATTAATTGATTTTTCATCAATATTTGGGAATGCTATTAAAATATTTTTTTTTACTATTATTTTTTTTCTAAATAGAGGACCAAAATATTTTCCAATTATTTCCCCTAATTTGGAGGATAGTTTAAGACCTATAATTTTGAATATTAAAAAAAAAGATATCACTAAAGTAAATTCTAAAAAATATCTAATAATTTTCATTAAAATAATTTTTTAAGTTCTTTTTCTAAAATTTCCTTACCAATTAATGTAGTGTTTAATTTAGTATAATAAATTTTTTTTTTAAATTTTTCATTAATTCTTACATGATCTTTTTCTGTTGTTATTAAATTACAATTTCTTTTTTCTGCCTCTTCAAACAATTTTTTGTAATTTTTTTCAGTAAATTGAAAATGATCTGGGTAGATAATTTGTTTTAAAATTTTTATTTCATTATTTAATAATGTATTAAAAAAACTATAAGGATTGCCAATGCCTGTGAATGCTATAAAATTCTTA
>JALREU010000293.1 GCA_023256705.1 Rickettsiales bacterium | reverse complement strand
CTATACCTACTTCACCAAAAACTTCTTTTTTAGCTACAGTTACAAAAATATTACCGGGTCCTACAATTTTATCCACTTTAGAAACAGTATTTGTTCCATAAGCAAAAGCTCCAATTGCTTGAGCCCCGCCTATTTTATAAATTTTTTTAATACCACATATTTTGGCTGCATAAACAACACCAGCATTAATTTTATTATTAGGCGTTGGCATACATAAGGTTATATTTTTTACGCCTGCAACAATTGCTGGAATAGCATTCATTATAACCGAGCTTGGATAGCTAGCTGTTCCTCCTGGAATGTATATTCCAACTCTGCTTAATGGAGAAATTTTATAGGCTAATTCATTTTTATATTTATCAAAATATTTATAACTCTTTATTGATTGTCTCTTGTGAAATTCTTTAACTCGGTCAAAAGCAAGTTTAATAGAATTTTTTACCGAAATATCTAAATTTTTTATAACTTTATTAATTTCTTTGTCACTTAAAATAATATTTTTTTGAGACACTGAGCTTCTATCAAATTTCTTTTGATAATAAACAACAGCGTTATCCCCTTTTGTTTTAACGTCCTTAAGAATTTTTTTTACAATA
>JALREU010000292.1 GCA_023256705.1 Rickettsiales bacterium | reverse complement strand
AAACTATTGTTAAAGGGGACGATGATTTTGAATCAGGGGTGCCTGAGTCATTTAACGTTTTAATTAAAGAAATAAGATCTTTAGGCCTAAATATCGAATTAACAAATTAGATTATGAGCAAAGAATTAACAAATTTATTTAAAAAAAATATTAATAAAGAAAATTTTAATAATATTAAAATTTCTTTAGCAAGTCCTGAAAAGATTAAGTCTTGGTCATTTGGTGAAATTAAAAAACCAGAAACAATTAATTATAGAACATTCAAACCCGAAAAAGATGGACTATTTTGTTCTAGAATATTTGGACCAGTAAAAGATTATGAATGTTTGTGCGGTAAATATAAGCGTATGAAGTTTAGAGGGATTATCTGCGAAAAATGCGGTGTGGAAGTTACAAAAGCAAATGTAAGACGTGAACGTATGGGTCACGTAGAACTCTCTACACCAGTTTCTCACATTTGGTTTTTAAAATCATTACCTAGCAGAATAGCTCTCGCAATGGACATGAAACTTAAAGATCTTGAGAAAGTTTTATATTTTGAAAATTTTATTATTATTGAGCCAGGTCTTACAGAATTTAAAAAAAATCAATTAATT
>JALREU010000291.1 GCA_023256705.1 Rickettsiales bacterium | reverse complement strand
TCACATTTGGCTGATTTTTTATTGGCAAGAGGTGATTATGAAGTATATGGTATCGAAAGAAGAAAGGCAAATTATTATTCACCAAATATATCACATTTAGATGGTAAAATTACTTTGTTAAAAGGTGATTTATCTGATCAAAACTCTTTATTGAGAGCTATTAAAGATTGTGAACCACATGAAGTATATAATTTAGGTGCTCAATCTTTTGTTGGAGAAAGTTGGACAATGCCAGAGCAAACTTCTGACATTACTGGATTAGGAGCATTGAGAGTATTGGAAGCAATTAGGGAGTATGGAAATAAGAATACTAAATTTTATCAGGCTTCATCTTCCGAAATGTTTGGTAAAAAGGGTGGAGTAGCGAATGAAGAAACTACATTCTATCCGTGTTCACCTTACGGTGTTTCTAAATTATATGCACATTGGATTACCAAAAATTATAGAGAATCTCATGGTATGTTTGCAGTAAGTGGTATTCTATTTAATCATGAATCTGAAAGAAGAGGGCATGAATTTGTAACTCGTAAGATTTCAGATGGTGTTGCTAAGATTCATCTAGGATTGGCAGACCATATTTCACTGGGTAATTTAGAATCTA
>JALREU010000290.1 GCA_023256705.1 Rickettsiales bacterium | reverse complement strand
GTAGAAGAGTTTGGTGACGAATTCACAGCAGTGATGGGTGCAGAAGCAATTAAAGAATTGCTTAAATCACTTGATATTAATAGTGAAATTGAAAAATTAAGAACTGAATTAGCTGAAACAGGCTCAGAAGCAAAAATTAAAAAAATTGCTAAGCGCTTAAAAGTGCTTGAAGCATTCCAAAAATCAGGTATCAAACCTGAATGGATGATTTTAGAAATTCTTCCTGTGCTGCCTCCTGAATTAAGACCATTGGTTCCTCTTGATGGCGGAAGATTTGCTACATCAGACCTTAACGACTTATATCGTAGAGTGATTAACAGAAATAATCGTTTAAGAAGATTGTTAGATCTTAAGGCGCCAGAAATTATTGTTAGAAATGAAAAGCGTATGTTGCAAGAAGCGGTTGACTCATTATTTGATAACGGCCGACGTGGCCGACCAGTAACTGGTCCTGGAAATCGTCCACTTAAATCTTTATCTGACATGCTTAAAGGTAAGCAAGGACGTTTCCGTCAAAACTTACTTGGTAAGCGCGTTGATTACTCAGGCCGTTCAGTAATTGTTGTGGGACCACAACTTAAATTGCATCAGTGCGGTCTGCCAAAACAAAT
>JALREU010000028.1 GCA_023256705.1 Rickettsiales bacterium | reverse complement strand
AAAAATAGTCATTATTCTATTTATCATGAAAAAAATTATTCAATTTTAGCTGTTGCTAAAATGTTTAAATCAAAAATAAAATTTATCCCTTTCAGAAGAGGAGAAAGATTTGCATCTGTGTTAACTAAAATGAACTTAAATAATAAAATAATACAGAGAAAAGGAAATATAGATTTAAAAAAATATATTTCTAATTTTATAAATACTAACAAAAAAGCTTAATTATGCTTGTTAAATAAGTATATTATACTTAATGATATTTAACAACTTATAACTATATCTAAGACTGTATAGTTACATTATTTAAATAATGTGTTAAAAATTTAGTATATAAAATTAGTAATGGGATTTTATATACACTTTAAAGATACCTACAATAAGCTATAAATGAAAATTATTGCTTAATAGTAGGTAACTATCTATTTAATGATAAAGTGCTTTAAATCAAAGCATTTTACAATTAAATTACATTAAAGGATAAAAATGAGGAATATTATAGAGGTTGACTTGGATATATCAAAATACATCTTAGATGTATCTACTAATGAACAACTAAATAAAAAGTTAAATGAAGCAAGAAGATTATTGTTTGGTTCTATTGATGAATATTACAATTATTGCAATAATGGAATATTAAAAATTGATAGAGATATATTTTTAGTTGCAGTAACTGAAATTTATTTTGGTTCTATTTACTGGTTAGAAGGCGAGGTTATATTGAGTAAAAATTTTAATAACAGTTATGCTTTTAATCTGAACGAGTTTATTATTAAAGTTATTTCAGATGCAAGAGATAAACTATATAGAAAAAGGTTGTAACTATGTATTTAAAAGTAACCAATATGATCAATGGATTAAGTAAAAACATAAATAGAGAGAAATTTAATAGCTTACAATTATTAGAAATTATCTATTTTTATAATAAAACAAAATTTTATAAAGCGGAGATTATAAATTATGAACATATATGAAAGTATAGATTATATTTTAAATAATATAAATGAAGAGCAATTAGCCGAGTATATATATTACAATAATCCTGGATATGCTTTAAGCCTGGAAGAGAATATTAAAGTATTAGATATGTTTCAAAAGCTGGAAGATGAGTTTTTAAATGTGTAATTTAGAAATAGCCTGATCAGTATTTAGAATAATTGGGGGTAAAATATTTGATATTTTTGGACTCTCAGCTTCAATAATTTTTTCTTTGACAGAGTTTTCAACAATGGCTGAGCTATATTTTTCTAAATGGCTTTTTTTTGATGCGGTTTTTTTTGAATTTGTATTAATTGTGAGTTTTAATTTTTTTTGCAACTCCAAATCTTCTTTGCCTCCATATACTTCATTTAAATCATTATCTTGATAAAATTGTAGTGATTTTAAAGTTTTCAAATTATCTGACATTTTATAAAATTTTTTTAATGAATTTTTGAAAATCATCGGCCTTTTCAAAATTTTTATATACCGATGCAAAGCGAACAAAAGCGACTTTATCAAGATTTTTCAGCGCTTCCATCACCATTTCACCAATTCTTGATGACGGCACTTCGCTTTCATTTTCAATTTCTAGCTCTCGAATAATATGGCTAACCAATCTGTCCACCTGAAGAGGGGTTACAGGACGCTTTCTAACTGCCATTTCTACTGATTTTCTTAATTTTTCGGTGTCAAAAATTTTCTTTTCGCCATTTTTTTTAATAACAGTCACTTCTTTCAATTGAACTCTTTCAAATGTAGTAAATCTAGAATCGCATGCAGGACAATATCTTCTTCTTTTAATGGATTCTCCATCATCAGAGATTCTACTATCTTTAACTTGAGTTTCGTCATTTCCGCAAAATGGGCAACGCATATAAATTTAGTTTAATTGATATAAAAATATTTTAAAAGCTAATTAATATTTAGCAATTTTAATTAGCTATTTTTTTATATCAAAACCAATCTAGTAAAAAATTTTTAAATTATATTAAAAAAATCCAATAAGAAATTTTTATGTAATTTAAGTTTTGTTGTTAAATCAAAATATTAATTTGTTCAATATTGATTATTTTAGTTTTTTAGGGCTTGATATTGCTATATCTTGTAATTATTACTATTTAAAATTTGACATAAAAAAACCTCTTAATTAACAAATTATTAAAACTTGTAATTAAGAGGTTAGAATATAGAGGATAAATAGATTATCTCTTACGATATGTTCTGCCTTTTCTAGCTTTTTTCAAGCCATATTTTTTTCTTTCAACAACTCTTGGGTCACGAGTTAAGAAACCTTGAGTTCTAAGAGTTGGTTGTAATGATGGGTCAAATAAAATTAAAGCTTTGCTTATACCATGAGATAAAGCACCAGCTTGTCCGCTTTTTCCCCCACCAACGATGGTGGCGACGATGTCGAATTTGTTTTCATTTTTAGTATTTCCAAGAGGAGCTTTGGCAATGTTAACCAAAATTTCTCTTCCGAAATAATTTTTTACTTCTCTTTTATTAACGGTGATTTTGCCATTGCCTTTTTTTATCCAAACTTTGGCTATGGCGTTTTTTCTTTTGCCTGTGGCATATGATCTTCCAAGAGAATCTTGGACTTTTTCGTAGGTTTTAAAGTTTGAATCTTGCTGATTAACTTCTAAAATTTTTTCTTTTACTGAACTCATATAAAATTAGTTTGTTTTTTTATTTTTACGATTTAAAGAACCAACATCAAGAAGTTCAGGTTGTTGCGCCTGATGACGATGCTCACTTCCTTTATAAATATGTAATTTTACCATTAAATCTCTTTGTAATGGACCACGAGAAATCATTCTAGAAACAGCATATTCAAGAATACGCTCTGGGTGCTTTCCTTCAAGAATTTCACGGGCAGTGCGATCTTTAATGCCACCAGGAAAACCAGTGTGCCAATAATAAAGTTTTTCGGCATATTTTTTGCCAGTGAACTTAATTTTGTCAGCATTAATAACAATAACATTATCTCCGCAATCGATGTTTGGAGTGAAGGTTGTTTTGTGTTTGCCACGAAGTAAATTTGCAATAATAGTTGATAATCTACCAACAACTAAATCTTCGGCGTCAATTAACCACCATTTTTTTACGATATCTTTCGGCTTAGCAACATATGTTTTGTTCATAAATCTAAAACAATTTTATTATCAATTAATGAGTTTAATTTAGGTGCAAATTAACATCTAAAGTCAACAAAAATCCTATGAAATTTAACGAAATACTAAATAAAAATTAAAATATTTTTTTTAAATTTTCATAAGGGGCATATATTTAACCATTTAAAATAATTTTTGTCAAATAAATTTTTTAAAATAATTAAAATTTAAATTATTTGTGGTAATTTTTTTGTAAAAAATAAATTGTCTTTAAATAATCGAAAAAATTTTTTTGATGAAAATCTGGCTTGAATAATTACATTCTATCGGTCAAGTCAACTACCCGAATTAACTCTTTTAAATCCACATGACCCTCGACAACTTTTTCTAAACCATCTTCAACCATTGGTACAAAATTATTTTCCATTATATATTTAAACATTTCTTTACGAGTTTTGCCTTGAACTACCATCTCGTCAAGTTCGCGGTCAAAAGGTAAAATTTCAGCTACCGCCATTCGCCCTTTATATCCAGTTCCTTGGCATTTAGGACAACCTACTGCCTTGTATAATTTGGTGACGGCGTTATATTTTTTCCCTAATAATTTTTTTTCATCATCATTGATTTCATATTCAACCTTACAATGAGCACATAATTTTCTGGCAAGTCTTTGAGCAATAATTCCAATTAGCGAACCCGACATCAAATAATTTGGAACACCAATATTCATTAATCTTGGGATGGCACTTAAAGCATCGTTGGTGTGTAATGAGCTATATACTTGGTGACCTGTCATCGCCGCTTGAATTGCAGTAATTGCCGTTTCTTTATCACGAATCTCACCCACCAATATCACATCTGGATCTTGACGCAAAATCGCCTTAATACCAGTCGCAAAATCCATACCAATATCATTTTTAATATTTGACTGACGAATCAATGGAATATGATATTCCACCGGATCTTCGAGAGTCATAATATTTTTATCGATGGAGTTAATGTAGTTTAAAACCGTGTAAAGCGTTGTGGTTTTACCAGATCCCGTTGGACCCGTCAAAATAACCACCCCTTCCGGTCTTTTTACCATTTTCTTCAAAATTTCTATGCAATGATTTGAAAATCCAAGCTTATCGAGACTCATCACCGATTGCTTTTCGTCCAAAATACGCATTACGATGTTTTCGCCATTAATGGTTGGCTGAGTTGACACACGAAAATCGATTTTTCTACCAACAATTTCCGATTCAATGCGTCCATCTTGAGGCTTTCTAGTTTCTGCGATATTCATTCCTGACATAATTTTTATACGCACCACAATCGCTGACCAATATTCTTTGTGAACACTTCTAATTTGTACCATCTTACCATCAATTCTGTAGCGAATACGCAAGAAATAATCCTCTGGTTCGAAGTGTAAATCCGAAGCTCCGTGGTGAACGGCGTCATTCAAAATCGCATCCACCAATCGCACCATCGGACTTTTGTAGTCACCCCTTAACTGCGATTCATCATTGATTTTACTTGCACCACCGCTTTCAATTTCTTTTAAGATACCCTCAATCGACATCTCGTAATCATAATATTGATCGATGGCTTGCATTATTTCAGTTTCAGCTACGAAGACTGGGTCGATTCGGTAATTTGGTGGAAAAAATCTACGCATCTGGTCAATGGCGATAATATCAAACACATCGACCATCGCCACAATAATAGTATCATTTTCAGAGGATACTGGCATTAATTTATTGTGAACCGCAAAATCTTTTGGAATTTTTTTCACTAATTTTGGGTCAACAATTGTTGATTTTAAATCAAATTTTTTGATACCAGCCGATTCGTTCAAAATCTCACCCAATGCACCTTCGGATACGAAACCAAAATCAACCAAAATTACACCTAAACTTTTAGAATTACCAAGTTTTTCACGCTCTTTAATAGCAACATTCAATTGATCTTCAGAGATAACTTTTTTTTCTAACAATTTACTACCAATATCTCCGCTGGCATTTTGATTTACTTGATTTGGATTTGGCGTTTGATTTGGATTTGGTGTTTGATTTGGTTGCATATAAAATTTAATTATAAGAAATTTTTCAATTACTAATAATTTGCTATTAATTAATCGCAATGTCAACAAATTAAAAATTTTTGTATCAATTATTTTATTTTTAAGTAATTTTATTACATTACAAAATTTAATTTAACTTAAAACTTATGACAGTAAGAGTAAGATTTGCACCTTCCCCAACTGGAGATTTACATATTGGAGGCGCTAGAACCGCACTTTTTAACTATTTATTTGCTAAACATAATTCAGGCAAATTTTTATTGAGAATTGAAGATACCGATTTTGAGAGATCAACCGCTCAAGCAGTTAATGCTATATTTGAAGGACTAAATTGGCTAGGAATTATTGCCGATGAAAATGTTATTTATCAATCAAAAAATCAACAAAGACATCAAGAAATTGCCTATAAACTTCTTGAAAATGATAAGGCTTATTTGTGTTATACTTCGGCTCAAGAATTAGAAGAAATGAGAATTCAGGCTCAAAATAAAGGTGAGATTTTTCGCTTTCAAAGCCCTTGGCGCCACAAAACCATGTCGCAACAAAGTTCAGTTAAGCCCGTCATCCGCTTGAAATCGCCACAAGATGGATATACTAAAATTAATGATTTAGTTCAAGGCGAAATTTCGGTCGCAAATTGCGAAATCGATGATTTGGTGATGCTTCGTAGCGACGGCACGCCGACTTACATGTTAGCTGTGGTCGTTGATGATCACGATATGCAAATTTCGCATATTATTCGAGGCGACGACCATCTAACCAACGCTTTTCGTCAAAAAATTATTTATGAATCAATGCAGTGGCAAGTTCCAGAATTTGCCCATATTCCCCTAATTCATGGCGCCGATGGCAGTAAAATGTCGAAGCGACATGGCGCAACATCAGTCATTGAATATAAAAATTTAGGTTATTTACCGCAATCACTGCGAAATTATCTTTTGCGTTTAGGTTGGTCAAATGGTGATGACGAAATTATTTCCGATGAAATGGCAATAAAATTATTTAACCTAAAAAATATTGGCAAATCACCTTCGAGATTTGATTTTGCTAAATTAAATCATATTAATAAATTTTATTTAAAAAACTCCAACAACGAAACATTGCTTGAATTAATTGCCTCAAGCAATTCAGGATTTGAAGATTTAAAAATCAATCCACAAAAATATTTAAAAGTTATAAATTTTTCTAAGGAAAAAGTAGAAAATATTAATGATTTAGGCGGAATTTGCCAAGTTTTTTGCGAGAATTTTCGTCATGATATTTCTCAGAATGATTTACAAATCCTTAATCAAAAAATCAATATAATCAATGATTTAAAAAATATTTTCTTAGAAATTGATTTATGGAATCATGATAATATTAAAATTAAAATTGACGAATATTGCCAAAAAAATAATCTTAAAATAAAAGATTTTGGCCCAGTTTTAAGAATTGCCCTAACCTTTTCTTCAGCCTCCGCTGGAGGAATTTTCGATGTTATCGAAATTTTAGGAAAAAATGAAGTTTTAAATAGAATAAATCTTGTAGTTTAAAATTAATTAATTAAAAATTAAAAAATTACCAATCAAAAATTAACATTTCTATGAAAAAATATTTTGCCATTTTGCCTTTAATTTTATTTTTAGTTAAACCAGCTTTTGGTGGCATATTGAGCCCATTTGCCGATACATTTCTTACAGTAGAGCTTGGCAAAGCCGTTCTTTCAAGAGATTCAGTAAAATCTGATTTTAGCAACACTAGCGGAGCAATTGAAGCAATTCGCCAATTTGAAGACATTGCTGTTGGTGGCAATATTCGATTTTTAAAAAAATTTGGTGTCAATGTGAATTGGTCAAAAACTTCTCTTAAAAATGACCGAGTAAGTGGAGTAAATAATTTATCTAGCTCAGCTAAATACAAGGCCGACCAAATAAATTATACTGGTCTATATTACATCACTTTAATTCCAACTAGAGCTGAAATTTTTCTGGAAGCTGGCATTGCAAGTATCGGCAATAAGTTGAATTACAGCTTAACTGACGGCACCAAATATCAAAAAAATGATCGCGAAGTTCTAGGTTTGGGTGGAGTTGGTATTCAAATTTCTCCACTAGGTGGCGATTATATCCGTCTTTCGCTTCATAAATATGTTGGAAAAATTGGACTTCTAGATAGCAATTATACTCAAATCCGCCTTGGATATTTAAAGTCATTTTAATTTACTATTTTATTTTAAATTGTCTTTATTAAAATTATTCATGAAAATTTTGGAAAGCCTTCCATAATTACTAAATCATTAACAATGCCTAAAAATTATTTATTCACTTCTGAATCAGTTTCAGAAGGTCATCCTGATAAGGTCTGCGACCAAATTTCTGATAGTTTGGTTGACGCTTATTTGACTCTTGATAATCAATCAAGACTTGCAATTGAAACTTTTGCAACTACCAATCGAGTCATTATCGGCGGTGAAATCAGAGCCCCGGAAATTTCTAAACCAGATATTGAAAATATTATTCGTCAAACTGTAAAAGATATTGGCTATAATCAAAAAGGTTTCGATTGGCAACAGCTCGAAATTACCAATTTAATTCATGGCCAATCCCCTGACATTGCTCGAGGAGTTGATGCCAATTCCAACAAAGATGAAGGAGCTGGCGATCAAGGAATTATGTTTGGATATGCTTGCAATGAAACCCCAGAGTTAATGCCTGCACCAATTTTTTATGCCCATCGCATTTTACAAAACATCATCAAAGCGGTTCGTGAGAAAAAAATCCCAAATTTTGGACCTGACGCCAAAAGCCAAGTAACCCTAAAATACATTGATGGTAAGCCTGTTGGCGCCGATAATATTTTAGTTTCTATTCAACACCCAGAGGGCTTTAGTGCAATGCAAATTAAAGAAATTATTTTACCCATTGTCATACAAACTATGCCCGATGGCTGGATGTGCAATGCCGATAAATTCTTAGTCAATCCAACTGGAAATTTTGTAATTGGCGGACCAGATGGCGATGCAGGTTTGACGGGTCGAAAAATTATTGTCGATACTTATGGCGGAGCTTCACCTCATGGGGGTGGAGCATTTTCTGGCAAAGACCCAACCAAGGTTGATCGCTCGGCAGCCTATATGGCTAGATATTTGGCAAAAAATATTGTTGCCAGCAAATTAGCCGAGAAATGCACAATTCAAATTTCTTACGCTATTGGCGTTTCAAAACCATTATCGCTTTATGTCGATAATCATCAAACTGGAATTAACGGCGAAGATTTGGTTAAAATTATCAATGAATTGGTTGATTTATCTCCTAGAGGAATCAGAAATCATCTAAATTTAAATCGTCCAATTTATAAAAAAACTGCTTCTTATGGTCACTTTGGCAGGTCACCTGAAATAGATGGTAGTTTTTCTTGGGAAAATACTGACTTAATTTCAAAATTAAAGAAATATTTATAATGATTAACAATATTCTTTTAGTGGCGCTTGGTGGGGTTATTGGCTCCACCTTGCGATTTTTCATAAGTGAAATTTATATTAATTCTTGCAAATACATTGTCGGCTATATTGGCAAATTTCCGATTTCAACTTTCACCGTAAATATTATCGGTTCATTTTTTGCAGGTATAGTTTATTTTTTCATCATCAACACCACTAATGACACTTCCTCAAATCTAAAACATTTTGTTTTGATTGGAATTCTCGGAAGTTTTACCACCTTTTCAAGCTTTTCACTCGACAGCTTTAGACTTTTAAATTCCAATAACTACAGCTTATTTTTTATTTATATTTTTCTGTCGGTATTATTTTCAATTTTAGCTTTTTTTGCTGGCTTTAATATTCCAAAAGCTATTTTCTAATGACTACAATTTTAGTTAAATCTAGCGACAAATTAGGCAGAATTGATAAATTTTTATGCCATAAATTTGATATTTCCTTTTCCTTATCCCAAAAAATAATTCGTGAAAAAAAGATTTTAATTAATCAAAAAATCGCCCAAATCAATAATAAAATTCAAATTAACGACCAAATTATTATTAATGACAAATTGCCAATTCGCAATCAATTTGAAGCCACCAAAATTTCGTCAGAAAAAATAAAAAAATTTTGGCAAAATATAATTTATGAAGATGAAAATTTAATTGCCATAAACAAGCCATCTGGTCTTGCCACTCAAGGTGGAAGCGGTATTGAAATTTCGGTTGATGACTTTGTCAAGGAGCGCAAATTTCAATTAATTCATCGTCTCGATAAAGATACTAGTGGTTTGCTGTTAATTGCCAAAAATAAGGATAGCGCCGATTTTCTTGGAAATTTATTTAAAAATAAAGAGATTGAAAAAACTTATATTGCCTTGGTTGATGGCATCGTCAAAAAACCGTCTGGAATCATTGATATGCCGTTATTAAAGCAAAATATTGGGAAAAATGAAAAAGTTCAAGTCGATATTGAATTTGGTAAAAAGGCAATAACAAAATATCAAGTTTTAAAAACTTTTCAAAACATCACCGAGCTAGAACTTAAGCCAATTACTGGTCGGACTCATCAATTGAGAGTTCATTGCAAAGAAATTGGTCATCCAATTATCAATGATTATAAATATGGTGGAAAAAAAGTGGCGATGAAAGACAAATTTTCTCAACTCTGTTTGCATTCCTATCAAATAATAATTCACCAATATTATGGCAAAGAACTGGTAATTAAAACCCCTTATCCAAATTTTACTTTTAAATAAAGTTATTTAATGATATTATTTAAGAAAATTAAATTTCAATTAGCAACCAATAGATTATTTTAAATAACTAATTCATGGATACACAAAATTCGTTACTTAACCCAAAATTAATTGAAGACGAAAAACATGAAAATGTTCTTCGCCCATCTTTCTTAGGCGATTTTATTGGTCAAAAAAAACTCAAAGAAAATCTCGAAATTTTTTTAAATTCCGCCAAAAGTCGTAACGACTCCCTTGATCACACTTTATTTTATGGACCACCCGGACTTGGCAAAACCACTTTAGCACAAATTATTTCCCATGAGATGGGCGTTGGTTTTAAAAGCACTTCTGGACCAGTAATTTCCAAATCTGGAGATTTAGCGGCAATTTTAACCAACTTACAAGCTGGCGATGTTTTATTTATTGATGAAATTCATCGTCTTAACAAAAATGTTGAAGAGGTTTTATATTCGGCAATGGAAGATTTCAAACTTGATATCATAATTGGTGAAGGACCATCAGCTCGAGCGATAAAAATTGATTTACCAAAATTTACCTTAGTTGGAGCAACAACTCGCCTTGGAGCAATTGCCAATCCACTTAAAGATCGCTTTGGCATTCCACTTAGAATAAATTTTTACGATATAGTTGAATTAGAACAGATTATAATTCGTGATAGCAAAATTTTAAATATTGGCATAGAAAATTCGGCAAGCAAAGAAATTGCCAAGCGCTCACGAGGAACGCCAAGAATTGCAATTCGCCTCTTAAAAAGAGTCAGGGATTTTGCAATTAATGCTAATTTAAATATCGTTAATCAAAAAATTGCTGATTACGCCCTAACCCAACTTGAAATTGACCAAAATGGCCTTGATTCATCCGATCATCGTTACTTAAGATTTATTGCCGAAAATTATCGTGGCGGACCTGTTGGCGTTGAAACCATCTCTTCAGCCATTAGCGAAGAAAAAGACACCGTCGAAGATTCAATTGAGCCATATTTAATTCAACAAGGCTTGATTGAAAAAACCCCAAGAGGAAGAGTTATCACCGAAAAAACATGGAAAATTTTAGAAAAATTATGACCCAAAAAAAAATATTACTAATTATTACAGGAAGCGTTGCCTGTTACAAATCATTGGAACTTATCCGACTTTTACGCAAAAATAACTTTGAAGTAAATTGCGTCTTATCCAAAGGAGCCAAAGAATTTATTACACCACTTCTAGTTTCCGCACTTTCTGGCACCAAAACCTATGATGATTTATTTGATAATGAAGATGAGGTGCAAATGGGTCATATTAACTTATCCAGAGCCAATGATTTAGTGGTTGTTGCCCCTGCTAGCGCAGATTTTATTGCCAAAATTGCTAATGGTTATAGCGATGATCTAGCCAGTGCCACGATTTTAGCTTGCAACAAAAAAATTATAGTTGCTCCAGCCATGAATGAAAAAATGTGGAATAATCCCGCTACCATTGAAAATATTTCAAAAATTGAAAAAATTGGCTATGAGGTTATTGATCCACAAAAAGATGTTCTAGCTTGCGGTGAGGAAGGTGTCGGTAAAATGGCAGAAATCGCCATTATCTTCGAAAAAATTTCTCAATATTTTCAAATTAAAGAGGATTTTAATCAAAAAAACATTTTAATAACCATTGGTGGAACTATTGAAATGATTGACCCCGTCCGTTTTATTGGCAATAAATCTTCTGGCAAGCAAGGGCTTGAAATTGCCAAATATTTTACCCAAGCTGGGGCCAAAGTAAAAATTATTGCTGGCAATATCACTCAACGAATAAACTTACCACATGAATCAGTAATCCATGTTCAAAGTGCTTTAGAAATGTTTGAGGCTGTCAAAAAAAATTTACATGATGTCGATATTTTTATATCATGTTCCGCAGTTAGCGACTTTAAAGTCAAAAATTATAGTGAACATAAAATAAAAAAATCCCAAATCCAAGAGCCAATTTTATATCTTGAAAAGAACCCAGATATTTTACAATATGTTGGTAATTGCGTTGAGCGTCCAAAAATTATTGTTGGATTTTGCGCCGAAAGCGAAAATTTACTAGAAAATGCCAAACAAAAATTGGTTAATAAAAAATGCGATATCGTGGTTGCCAATCACATTGATAACGGCAAAATTTTCGGAAGTAATTTTACCTCTGGCTTTATTATCAATGTCAATCAGCAAGTGGCCGAATTTAATAATATTTCGAAAAATAAATTAGCGGAAATTTTGGCAATTCATTTAAAAGCTTAGTCGTTGAATTATTTCAGATCTGCTTAAATATTTTATTACATATTTTAATTCTGGGCCATTTTCTTTGCCCGTCAATGCCAAACGAATTGGCATAAATAGCTCTTTGCCCTTTTTATCACAAATTTTTTTAATTTCATCAAGCCAAATTTGCCAAGAATTATCATGATTGGTTTCGCTAGGCAAAACTTTGATGCAATTTTCTAAAAATTCCTTGTGATTTTCGGCATTTTTATAACGAAATTTTTCATCAAAAATTTCTACCCAACTTTCAATTTCGTGAATAAAGTTAATATTAGACTTACACATTTCCCATAATTCTTTAGAAATATTATATTTTAAATTAAGTTCTTTAACTCTTTGTTGAATATACTGGAAATCAAGAATTTGTAGTAATTTTTGATTAATATTGTTTAATTCTAAAATATCATAATTTGTTGAAGATTTTGAAAATTTTTCAAAACCAAAACTTGCCACCAAATCATTGATATTATTGGTTATATTGATATTTTGTGAAGTTCCAATTTGTGATAACAAACTTATAATTGACATGGCTTCATAGCCTTGATTTCTGAGCGTCTTAATATCAAATCCACCCTCTCTTTTTGAGATTTTTCCTTCCGAAGCCTTTACCAAAGCCAGATGAGCAAAATTTGGAGCCTTGGCATTTAATGCCTCGAAAATCTGAATTTGAATCGCAGTATTGGTAATATGATCCTCTCCTCTTATAATATCAGTGATTTGGTAGTCAATATCATCAACCACTGAACAAAATGTATAGGTCGGTATTCCAAAGCCATTTTCATCTTCTTGACGAATCAAAATTGGGTCAGAAAAATGCCGACCTTCATAGGTGATTTTGCCTTTAATTTTATCATCCCAAGTCGTTGAGTTATCGTTAAGTAAAAAACGATAATGTGGCTTTAGACCCTTTGAACGCAATTCCTGTTTTTGCTCCTTAGATAATTTCAGGCTAGCTCGATTATAAATTGGAGCAACTCCAGAAGCATTTTGCGATTTACGCTGAAGATTTAGCTCTTCGGTAGTCTCAAAACATTCGTAGAGTCTTCCACTGGCAATTAGTTGATTTTTAGCCTGCTCGTAGCGATCTAATCGGTCGGACTCCTTAAAAAAATTATCATATTTTAAGCCAAGCCAATTCATATCGGTAAAAATCATTTCACTATATTCGGCTTCTACTCTTGCTGAGTCGGTATCATCAAATCTAAGAATAAATTCCCCATTGGTTTTTTTGGCAAATAGATAATTTATAATGGCGATGCGAATGTTGCCAACATGCAAAAAACCAGTCGGCGAAGGGGCAAATCTTACTTTTGTAGTCATAATTATTCTCGGATTTTTTTTACTTTAATTAGCAATAAATTATTGTCTCTTTTCTTTAAAATTTCAAAGCCAATTTTATTAATTACAAAACTTTCTCGCTCCTCTGGAATTCTGCCCAAATAATTTATGATATAGGCCGAAATATTGTGGGCTTCGTCATTTTCTGCAATATTTAAATCCAATTTTTTATTAATATCGCGAACTAGAGTTTTGCCAGTAATTTTAAAAGTTCCGGATTTAGTTTTTATGATGTTTATTTCATTATTTTCATCTTGCTCTTTTATTTCTCCAACGATTTCTTCCAATATATCTTCAAGGGTGACGATACCTTGAAACACTCCATATTCATCAATAACAATCGCTAATCGCCTTTTATTTTTTCTAAAAGCAAAAAGTTGAGATCGTAGATTATTACTTTTTGGCGAAAAAAATGGTTGGGCGGTAGCAATAGAAAGGTCAAACTTTTCAATGTCGCCTTTAAAAAAATATAGTGCCTTTAAAAGTTTTCTAACATTTAAAATTGCAATTATATTGTCTTTATTGCCTCGCCACAAAGGGATTCTGGTAAAGCCAATATCAATGGCTTTTTTTAATATTTCCGAATTTTTCAAATCTCGATTAATTGATTCAACATCTTTGCGATGCACCATAATTTCACTAATTTCGGTATCAGCCAAATCTAAAACCCCGTCTAATAAATCCTTATCATATTTGTAAATTGTTCCTTCCTTGGCTTTTAAATCAAGAGTGTCACGGATTTCTTCAAGCTCCGACTCGATAGTTTTGATATTTTTTTTAAAGCGCAAAGTATTTATACAAAAATCGATAATTTTCTGGATTATTTCAACAATTGGAGAAAATATTTTATATAAAATTTCAATTAAATTACAAAATAAAATTGCACATTTTTCAGGAGATTGAATGGCAATGGTTTTTGGCAAAATTTCACCAAAGACAATTACAATTATCGTCAAGAAAAAAGTGGCGTAAACCACGCCAATTTCGCCAAATAATTCTAATAATAATTTTGTGGTAAGTGCTGAGGCGATTATGTTGGTGGCATTATTTGCTAAAAGCATGACACTAACAATTTTTTCACGATTTTTTAATAATTTTAAAATTCTTTTTGCCTTTAAATTACCTTCATTTTCTAGACGATGGATTTTTGCACGCGACGAGGCTG